>JAYTSB010000447.1:0-4609 GCA_043745825.1 Actinomycetota bacterium
ACTTCTCGGCCTCGGTGGAGGCCTCGAGGAACCGCAGGTACGCCGCCATCGGGAACTTCACGTCCATGAAGAGCACCTGGCCCTTCGGCATCATGAACGTGAAGTCGGGGATGCCCTGGCCCGTGCCGGCAACGGCCGTTCGCTTGCGGTACTGCTTGTGTTCGATGAAGCCGGCGGCGCGGATGATGTCCTCGGCCATGCGCTCACCCCACTGACCGCGGTTGTTCGGGCTGGCCAACGCCTCACGCAGGCCCTGGGTTGTGCTGGTCAGGTGTTGGGTGATCTCGGCATGGGCGCGGAGCGAGGAATCGACCTGGCCGAAGCGCTGTGACGTGGCCTCACCGAGCTGGCTGACGAGCTTGCTGAGACGGTCGAGGTCGGTGCGAACCTCGGTCTGCATCTGCCCGAGGCGGCTCTCGATGACGTCCTTCTTGGCGGTCAGCTCGGCCGACGCTGCGGCGGTGGTGGCTGCCAGCTCGGCGGACACGGCGGCGCTCTCAGCGCTCAGCTGCTCGCGCCCCATGACTGCGACCTGGGCGAGTGCCGCCTGCACCGCCGCGTCACGCTCGTGTGCGGCCTGGATCTGCAGCGACGCCATCGCCGTCTGCAACGCACGCTGGATGGCGTCAGCCTGGGCGGCGGACTGCTCGGCCAGCACCGAGGCCTGCGCATTCGCAGCCGCGGTGGCGGCCGCGGCGCGTGCTTCGGCGTCCGCAACGGCAAGACCGACCGCGTGCTGGGCCTGGGTGGCCGTGGCCCGCCGGACCCAGGTGATGGCCAGCGCAGCGCCGGCCACAAGAGCCAACGAAACGAGAAGGACAACGACTGCGGGGGTCATGCGAACATCATCGCGGAGGGGTGTGACAGCCGGGCGGATGCCGTCCAAACGGGCCCGTGAGCTGGTGTCTCACCCAATCCGACGGTCACCCGATCGGGGTCTGGACGACGTGCTCCTGTCGGGCGTACAGCCCACCCAGCGCCATCAGCTCTTCATGCGTGCCCTGCTCCACGAGCCGGCCGTCGTCCAGCACCACGATACGGTCGGCATCACGGATGGTGGAGAGCCGATGAGCGATCACCAGTGCGGTTCGACCCTGCAGCGCGCTGTCGAGCGCTGCCTGCACCAAGGACTCGTTCTCGTTGTCGAGATGGCTGGTTGCCTCGTCGAGGATCATCACGGCGGGATCCTTCAGCAGCATCCGGGCGATGGCCAGACGCTGCTTCTCGCCGCCGCTGAGCCGGTAGCCGCGCTCACCCACCACGGTTGCGTAGCCGTCGGGCAGTGACTCGATGGTGTCCAGGATGCGGGCAGCCCGACAGGCCTCATCCAGCTCGGCGCGGGTCGCATCGGGCTTGGCGTACAGCAGGTTGGACTCGATGCTCTCGTGGAACAGATGGGGATCCTGCGACACGACACCGATTGCACCGCGCAGTGATTCGCCGGTGAGCTTGCGGACATCCATGCCATCGACGCGCACCTCACCGGAGGTGACGTCGTACAGGCGCGTGATCAATGAGGCCAGCGTGGTCTTACCGGCACCCGACGACCCCACGAGCGCGACCGTCTCACCGGGGGAGATGGACAGCGTCAGGCCGCGCAGGACGTCTCGGTCGGGGTCCAGACCCTGCGGCCCGGGTGCCTCCAACGACGGGATGGACACGTCGGCAGCACCCGGGTAGCGGAACGTGACGTCCACGAAGTCCACCCGCCCGACGGGGTCGATCAGGTCGACCGCGCCCGGTGCATCGACGATGGAGACCGGCGCGTCCAGCACCTCGAACACGCGGTCGAAGCTGACGAACGCCGTCATCAGGTCGACGCGGGCATTGGTGAGCCCGGTGAGCGGCTGATAGACGCGGGCGACCAGCGTGGCGAGCGCCACGAGCGTTCCGGCCGAGAGCGAGCCGGACACGGCGAGATGCGCGCCGATGCCGTACACCGCCGCAGCGCCCAGTGCGCCGACAAGGCCGAGGGCCACGAAGAACACCCGTCCGTACATCGCCGCCTGCACGCCCGTGTTGCGCACACCTTCGGCGCGCTTGGCGAAGTTGCCGATCTCACGATCGTGACGGCCGAACAGTTTGACGAGCAACGCGCCGCTGACGTTGAAGCGCTCGGTCATCTGCGTGTTCATCTGCGCGTTGTACTCCATGTTCTTGCGCGAGATGTCCTGTAGGCGCCGACCCACACGCTTGGCAGGAATGATGAACACCGGCAGCACCACCAGCGACAGCAGGGTGAGCCGCCACTCGAGCGACGCCATTGCAGCCAAGGTGGTGACGAGCACGACGATGTTGCTGACGACGCTTCCGAGGGTACTGGTGAGCGCCGACTGAGCGCCGACGACATCGTTGTTGAGCCGGCTGATCACGTTGCCGGTCTGGGTACGCGTGAAGAACGCAATCGGCATGCGCTGCACCTTGTCGAACAGGGCGACGCGCAGGTCGTAGATGAGGCCTTCTCCGATGCGGGCCGAGTACCAGCGCTGACCGATCGACAACATTGCGTCGAGGATCGCGGCGAGCACCACCACGCCGGCGAGCACCGTGATCTCACTGCGGTCCTTGGTGGGGATGGAGTGGTCGATGATCCGACGAAACGCGAAGGGAGCCACGAGCGACAGCAGCGCCGCAGCGACGATGGTGCCGAGGAACCCGAAGATGGCCCGGCGGTACGGGCGGGCAAACGACCACACCCGTTGCAGTGCTCCGCGGCTCATTCTGACGCCTTTGACGGCGTCCTTGTCGCCCGGCAACATCATGTGAGGACCCATCCGCATCTGCCCCAGGCTACGGGCGCCGCCGATCTTGCGGTCCAACGGCAACTGCCGCCATGGCCTCGACCCGATGCCGACGTTCTGAACGGCGAACTGGTCTTCGCTCGTTGACCGCGCTCTCGCCAGGGAGGGCTGCTCCCTCGACGAGCCCGATGCACCACTACCATCGGCCCGATGCGTTCTCGGATCCTGGTCGCCGCGTCCCTCTCCTTCTGCCTTCTCGCAACCGCCGCATGCGGCGACAGCAAGAGCGACGTGCAGGCGATGAAGAGCGACTCGACGGGCACCGCGGTCGGCGACGGTTCCTCCGGTAGCGACCCGACGGACACCGCCTCGACGGACACCGCCTCGCAAGACACCGCCTCGCAAGACACCGCCTCGACGGATACCGAACCGACGTCCACGACAGAGGACGCCAGCGACGCGGTGTTCCACTGGCAGGACGACAGCGGCGACGGCATGATCCAGGCCGGCTCGATCGAGGTGCCGGTCGATTACCAGGATCCGTCGGCGGGCAGTTTCACCCTGTACGTCACCCGCCACAAGGCAGCCGACGCGTCGCAGCGGATCGGCAGCCTGCTCGTCAACCCCGGGGGACCCGGCTTCGGCGGCAGCGACTTCGCGCTGTACGCCGACCAGATCTACAGCCAGAAGTTGCTCGACCGCTTCGACATCGTTGCGTGGGATCCGCGCGGCACCGGGCAGAGCACACCGGCCATCGACTGCGTGAGCGACTACGACAAGTTCTTCGCCAGTACGGACATCACGCCCGACGACGACGCCGAGCGCCAGCAGATCGTCGATCTGGCCCAGGAGTTCGAGGATGCCTGCGCCACGAAGAACGCCGACGTCCTCCAATACGTCGGCACGAACAACTCCGCCCGCGACATGGATTCCATCCGCCAAGGCCTCGGTGAGGACACAATCTCGTACTTCGGTTTCAGCTACGGCAGCGAGCTGGGCGCAACGTGGGCCACGCTGTTTCCCGAGACTGTCCGCGCCGCCGTGCTGGACGGTGCGTCCGACCCGAACGCCGACTTCCTCACCAGTGGCCTGCAGCAGACCAAGGGATTCGAGGCCTCCGTCGACACATTTCTGGCCAAGTGCAGCGCCAAGCCGGACTGCGCATTCTCCGATGGGGGCGACGCCGAGGGTGCGTTCGACGCCCTGATGCAGTCGCTCGACGACAACCCGATCCCCAGCGAGTCCGGCCGGCCGGACGTGACGCGAGGCGTGGCCTTGAGCGCCGTGACCGAGGCGATGTACAGCCAGACGTCGTGGCCCCAACTGGAACAAGCCCTCGCCGACGCACAACAGGGCAAGGGTGCCGGCCTGTTGGCCCTGTACGACGAGTACTTCCAGCGTCAGCCCGACGGCACTTACGACAACTCGCTGGAGGCCTTCCAGACCATCACCTGCATGGACGTGGCCGAGCGTCCAACGGTGGCCGAGGACGACGCAACGGCGCCCCAGTTCACCGCGATCGCACCGCGATTGGCGCCGGGCTCCACGGGTTCGTACTTCTGCACCTTTTACCCGCAGGCTCAGGACCCCCGCGTACCCATCACCGGTGCCGGTGCCGGCCCGATCCTGGTGGTCGGCACCACCGGTGATCCGGCCACACCCTTGGAGAGCAGTCAGAACATGGCCAACGCGTTAGAGCAGGGCGTGCTGCTCACGGTGGTGGCAGATCAGCACACCGGCTACGACGTGAACCAGTGCTCGCACGACAACGTGGACGACTACCTGATCGATCTCACCGTGCCCGCCAAGGGCACCCGCTGCGGGTGAGCCGACTCGACACCGGGGGCGCACACCGCAGATCGGGCGAG
>JAYTSB010000448.1:0-3011 GCA_043745825.1 Actinomycetota bacterium
TGATCGGCCGTGACCGGGTGGTCGCCGAGGACACGCCCTCCCAGATGTGTTCGGCGCGCTGGGCAATCGAATACAGCGGACCACGCGCCGTCTGCAGCACCTTGCCGGCGCCGGTGTAGATCTGACGGCTGACCAGGAACGGGATCAGTACCTCGGCGTAGTGGCCGAGGTCTTCGCGGCGGCTGGTCAGGTAGTTCTCGTGGCAGCCATAGCTGTTGCCGGCCGAATCGGTGTTGTTCTTGAACAGGTAGATCGTGCCGCGGATGCCTTCCTCGCGCAGGCGCTGCTCGGCCGACTCCACCAAACTCTCCAGGATCCGCTCACCCGCCTTGTCGTGCACGACGAGGTCGTACAGCGAATCACACTCCGGGGTGGCGTACTCGGGATGCGAGCCGACATCGAGGTACAGGCGCGCCCCGTTCTGGAGGAAGACGTTGCTGCTGCGCCCCCAGCTGACCACCCGGCGGAACAGGTAGCGGGCCACCTCGTCCGGGCTCAGCCGCCGCTGGCCGCGCAACGTGCAGGTAACCCCGTACTCGTTCTCCAGCCCGTAGATGCGACGGTCCATCGCGTCAACCTAGCTGTCGCTGCGCCATCGCGCCGCGCAGTGCGCGTGTCAGCCGGCTGGCGGTGTGCCGAGGTGGTTGGCAACATCCGCGTCCGAGAGGCGCTTGAAGCAGCGCCGGCCGTTTGAGCGGGACAACACGGCCACTTCGAGGTCGTCGGCCGTCAGGGCGCGATCCGGTCCGGCGAGCGCACCAGCGGCGGCGTGCACGGCCGCGGAGAGGTCGAGTCCCTCACTCCAGGACTCGTGGAGGCGGGCAGAGATGGCGTCCGAATCACCGCCCAGCACGGTGAAGCGCCGCTCGTCAAAGACCGTGCCGTCGTAGAGCACATGGAACAACTGGTCGCCGCCGGGTTCGTGGGACACCTCGGCGACGAGGATCTCCACCTCCATCGGCTTCATCTCATGGGTGAAGATCTGGCCCAGCATCTGGGCGTAGCTGTTGGCCAAGCTGCGTGCGTCCACGTCGTCGCGGCTGTACTGGTATCCCTTCAGATCGGCTGCGCGCACGCCGGCCACCCGAAGCTGGTCGAACTCGTTGTACTTGCCCACCCCGGCAAAGGCAATGCGGTCATAGATCTCGCTGATCTTGCGAAGGGTGTTGGACGGGTTCTCGGCCACGAGCGCGATGCCGTCGGTGTAGCGCAGCGCGACCGCGGCGCGGCCGCGGGCGATGCCCTTGCGCGCGTAGTCTGCACGGTCCTTCATCACCTGTTCGGGAGCGACGTAGAACGGCATGCTCATGAGCGCGACCTCATCTCTTCGGCGATGGTGCGGTAGCGGGCGGCGAGGTCGTCGTCGGCGATGCGCTGCCAGCCCTCGGCATTGATCACGGCGACCACCGGATAGATGCCGCGCAGGACATCGGGACCACCGGTCGCCGAGTCCGCATCGGCGGCCTCCCACAACGCCCGGCAGGCGAGGTTGATCGCCTCGTCACGATCGATCTGCGGGTTGTGGCCGAGCTTGACGACGGTGCCGGCGTGCAGGCTACCCGACCCCGTAGCCACGAACTCGCGCTCCTCATAGCTCCCACCGGTGACGTCGTAGGCCCACAGCCGACCGGTCTCACGACGCTGGTCGTAACCGGCGAAGAGGGGCACCACCACCATCCCCTGCATCGCTGCGGGCAGGTTGTTGCGCACCATCATCGACAGCTGGTTGGCCTTGCCCTCCAGGCTCAGGTACGAGCCCTCCACCTTCTCGTAATGCTCGAGCTGCAGCTGGAAGAGCTTGATCATCTCCATCGCCGGCCCTGCCGCGCCCGCAATGGCGACGCCGCTGTAGCGATCGGCCTGGACGACCTTCTCCATCGAGCGGTGGCTGATCAGGTTGCCCGAGGTCGCCCGGCGATCTCCGGCCATCACGACGCCATCGAGATAGCGCATGGCCACGCAGGTGGTGGCGTGTGGCACCGCGAGCTCGGCCATCGACGTACGGCCATCGGTCGCAGTGGACACCTGATTCTGCAGACCGACGCGACGGAGCAGCTCGGGGAAGCTCGCGCCCGGATCGTCACCTGGCACGAAGATCGGCATCGACATCGGGGTTACTCTCCGCCCTTTTGGACGTAGCTCTTGACGAAGTCCTCGGCGTTGGTCTCCAGTACCTCGTCGATCTCGTCGAGCAGGTCGTCGAGTTCGGCCTTCAGCTTTTCTCCCTGGGGCGCGGTCGTGGGCGCCTCGGCCACGGTGTCGTCGGTGCGGGCGTGAACGGACTTCTGTTTCTGTGTGCGCTCGGCCATGTGGTGGTTGCTCCCTGTGTCGTGCGATCTCTGGTTGAGCCTACGAGCCCAACCGTGTCAACAGTTCGGCGGCGGTGGTGCAGTCGTCGAGCAGCGTGGCGACGTGGTCGGCAGTCCCGCGCAACGGCTCCATCATCGGCACCCGGCGCAGCGGATCCCGGCCGACGTCGAACACCATCGAGTCCCAGTTCGCAGCGACGATGTCGTTCGGCCACTTCTGCAGGCAGCGGCCGCGAAAGTAGGCGCGTGTGGTGGTCGGCGGCTGCGTCATTGCAGTGCGCACATCCTCGTCGGACACCAGGGTCTCCAACCCCACCCGACGCGCCAGGCATCGCTCGGCGCGCAGGTCGTGGTACTGCAGGTCCAGCGCCTTCAGCTTGGGGTCGGAGGGCTGCAGGCCGTGGCGCGCGGCAAATGCGTCGACGAGGCGTTGCTTGGCCACCCAGTCCACCCATCCGGCGACGGTGGAACGGTCGCCTTCCAAGCCGGTGAGCACGGCCTCCCACCGACTGAGCACATCCAGGCCGATCTGTTCGCCGACGGCATCCAGGCCATGGCTGCGCTCATACTTCTGGGCCCGCTCGAGGATCGCCCACTGCAACTCCAACGCCGTGACGCGCTTGCCCTCGCGCAGCAAGATGGTGCGGGTCAGGGATGGATCATGGCTGATCTGACGAATCGCAGCCACCGGGTTCGCGAGCG
>JAYTSB010000449.1:0-4717 GCA_043745825.1 Actinomycetota bacterium
CATCGTTTCCGTGCGTCGACGAGCCATCGCTGTGGAGGCTACCGAGAAATGCCTACTGTGGTCGGGAGAGGTCGAAAGGGGAACACCATGCAGAACAACGCACGGATCCTCGGCGCCGAGGCGTTCGGGACAGCGGTGCTGATGATGGGTGGGCCCGGCACAGCGATCCTGATGCCGGCCGGCGAGGGCAAGTATCTGACCGTTGCGCTGGCGTTCGGCTTCTCGCTGCTCGTCATGGCCTACACGATCGGGCCGATCAGCGGTTGCCACATCAACCCCGCGGTCACGCTCGGCATGTGGCTGACGCGCAAGGTCAACGGCGCCCATGCCTTCTTCGCGATCATCGGCCAGCTGTTGGGTGCGGCCATCGGCGGGTTCATCATCTGGGGAATCGCGCGGGGTGTCGACGGCTACGACCGCGGCAGCTTCGCCTCCAACGGCTTCAAGGACCACTCGCCCGGCGGCTACGGGCTCGGCTCGGTCATTGTCGTGGAGGTCATCTTCACCGCCTTGCTCGTCGCCGTGATGCTGTTCACCACCTCACGCAAGTACAGCGTGGGTTTCGGCGGTCTGGTCGCCGGAACCATCTACACCCTGATCCATCTGGTCACGATCCCCATCGACAACACCTCGGTGAACCCCGCCCGAAGCTTCGGTGCGGCGATCTTCGCCGACGGCAGCAGCGACGCCCTGGAGCAGCTGTGGGTGTTCATCGTGTTCCCGCTCGTCGGTGCGTTGCTCGGCGTGTTCCTGTGGCTGATGCTCGACGACAGCCGGCTCGAGGACACGATGCTCGACGCGGCCCCGTTGCGGGCCGTGCGCGACCTCGCCGATCATGCGATCGATGAAGCCGTCGACCTGTCCACCGGACTCGTCAGCGAGGACGATGCGGCACCGCACAGCTCCCTGGACGACCCGAGCGACCCGACTGCGAGTTCGAGTAGCGCGCCCCGCTGAAACGGCCGAGCCGACCAGCACCTCTGGCTGATCCTTGCGCGGCCGGTAGCCTGCCGGGCATGCCTGCACCATTCCCCGCACTCGACGGCTCCGCGCCGAAGACCCAGAAGTTCAGCGAAGCCCCCGAGATGGGCATCGATCCAGCCAAGCGCTACACGGCGACGATGGACACCTCGCTCGGCACGATCGTGATCGCCCTCGACGCCGTCAATGCGCCGGTGACGGTGAACAACTTCGTGTTCCTCGCGCTGCACCACTACTACGACGGCGTCATCTTCCACCGCATCATTAACGGATTCATGTGCCAGGGCGGCGATCCCACCGGCACCGGCACCGGCGGACCCGGCTACCGCTTCCAAGACGAGCCGGTGAAGCAGCGGTACCAGCTCGGCAGCGTGGCCATGGCCAACGCCGGCCCGAACACGAACGGCAGCCAGTTCTTCCTCATCAGCGGCGCCAGTGGCGTGGGGCTGCCCCCGCAGTACAACCATTTCGGCCAGATCGTGAAAGGCATGGACGTGCTCGACACGATGCAGAAGGTGCAGACCTCGCGTGGCGATCGCCCGGCCGCGGACGTGGTCATCAACGGCGTCACCATCACCGTCGCCGAGGATTGAACCGGCGGCCACGCCCGATGGCTGCCGCCGGCCGTTCGCCGAAACCGAGTTCCAAGCCGGGTGCCAAACCCGATGTGTCCGCTCGCGAGGCGCGACGTATCGCCATCGCTGCGCAGGGGCTGGCCGATCCGCGCCCCACCGGCGGGGTCACCCGCCGGCACCTGCGCAAGGTGATGGAGCAGATCGGTCTGATCCAGATCGACTCGGTGAACGTGCTGGTGCGCAGTCAGGAGCTGCCCCTGTTCGCGCGACTCGGACCACATCCGCGCAGCCTCATCGACGACGCGACCGCAGCCGGTGAGCTGTTCGAGTACTGGGTGCACGAGGCCAGCCATGTGCCGACGGACCACTACCACCTGCATCGCTGGAAGATGAATCGCGAGCACCGCTGGGGCGAGGTCGCCCGGCTGAAGGACCGCCGACCGGAGTTCTTGGCCGAGGTCCTCGCGCGTGTCGCGGCCAATGGCCCGGTGGTGTCCGGAGACTTCAACGCCCGCATCGGTCCGAAGGGCACGTGGTGGGACTGGGACGACGCCAAGATCGCGCTCGAGCATCTGTTCTGGTCCGGACAGCTGACGGGCCGTCGACGGCCGAACGACTTCGCCCGGATGTACGAGCTGACCGAACGGTGGATCCCGCGCGAGGTCCTGGAGCGCACTGTTCCCACCGAACACGAGGCGCGCAAGGAGCTGCTGGTGCTGGCCGCCAAGCATCACGGCGTCGGCACGTTCGACGACCTCGCCGACTACCACCGCCAGAACAAGCCCATCGCCCGCCCGATGCTGCAGGAACTGGTCGAGGAAGGCCGCCTCCAACCCGTCACGGTGCAGGGGTGGGCCAAGCCCGGCTACCTGCACCCCGAGGCGCGGCGGCCGAGACGCGTCTCGGCGCGCGCGCTGCTGAGCCCGTTCGACTCGCTCGTGTTCAACCGCGAGCGCACCGAGCGGATCTTCGGGTTCCGCTACCGGATCGAGATCTATGTTCCTGCGCCGAAGCGGATCTACGGCTACTACGTGCTGCCGTTCCTGCTCGGTGACGAGCTCGTGGGGCGAGTTGACCTGAAGTCGGACCGTCAGAGCAGCACCCTGCTGGTACAGGGCGCCTACGCCGAGCCGGGCGTACCCGACGAGGTGATCGTGCCCGAATTGGCCGAGGAGCTGCGTCTGATGGCCTCGTGGCTGGGGCTGGAACAGATCACGGTGAAGCCGCGCGGCGATCTCGCCGGTGCCCTCGCCGAGGAACTCGACGGCAAGGTGCGCCGATCGATTCGGAACGGTCAGGATGGGCTCCCATGAGCCGCGCCGACTCCTTTGTTCCCATCGCCCAGACCACCCGTTCCGGCGCCCCCGAGTCGCTGCACTTCGGCGCGGTCGTGGCGCTCGACCGTGACGGCTCCGTGGTCGCCCGCGCCGGTGACCCGAACGTGGTGATCTACCCGCGCTCGTCGAACAAGCCGATGCAGGCGCTGGCGATGGTACGCAACGGGTTGGACCTACCGCCCGATCTGTTGGCCCTCGTGTGCGCAAGCCACGACGGCACGCCCATGCACCTGGACGCGGCTCGGCGCATTCTGGCCACGGCCGGGCTCGACGAATCCACGCTGCGCAACACCGCTGATCTGCCGTTGGACCAGGGGGCGGCCGAAGACGTGCTTCGCGCCGGCGGCACCCGCACAGCGTTGCAGCAGAACTGCAGCGGCAAGCACGCAGGCATGCTCGCCACGTGCGTGGTCAATGGCTGGCCGCTGGAGACGTACCTCGACCACGAGCATCCCCTGCAACGGGCCATCGATGCCGTGCTGCCGTCTCTCACCGAGGAAACCCTGGGTCATGTTGGCGTGGATGGCTGCGGGGCGCCGGCACACGCGATGTCGCTGCTCGGTTTGGCCCACGCCTTGCGCAACATCGCCACCGGGGCGGCGGGGGCGGATGCCGAGCACGTGGCGGCGGCGATGCGCGACCATGCAGAGATGGTGGGTGGCGCCGAGCGTGACGTCACCAGGTTCATGCGTCACGTGCCCGGACTGGTTGCCAAGGACGGTGCCGAAGCCGTGTTCGTCGCGGCCCTGCCCGATGGCCGGGCGGTGGCGGTGAAGGTGGCCGATGGCAGCAACCGGGCATGCCCGGTGGTGATGGTGTCCGCACTGCACATTCTCGGGGTCGATGTGAGCGAGGTCGCCCCACTCGTTCGCCGCTCCATCCTCGGTCACGGACACGAGGTTGGCGCGGTGTCGCTGCTCGCCGAGTCGTGGTCGCTGTCGTGACCATTCCGTTCGTGCCGCCGCTCGACGACGTGCGCTACGGCGAAGTGGAGCAGGTGTCGCCGCTGATCCGCCGGGTCATCGCCGAGAACCCCACGAAGTACAGCTACCGGGGCACGGGCACGTACATCGTCGGCCGGGGTGACGTGGCCGTCATCGATCCCGGTCCGGCACTGGATGCGCATCGCGATGCCCTCGCCGCCGCGTTGCAGGGCGAACGCGTGCGGGCCATCCTCGTCACCCACTGCCACAGCGATCACTCGCCGCTTGCGGCCTGGCTGCGCGCGGAGACCGGCGCACCAACGATCGCCTTCGGTCCTCACGGAGCCGTGGCCATCGAGGACGACGACGAGGAATCGGACGTGAAGGTGGAGGAGTCGATCGACCTCGAATTCGTGCCGGACGTGGCTGCGGTCGATGGCGACCTCGTCGTCGAGATCGGCGGCGCGCCGATGCGTGCGGTGCACACGCCCGGGCACACGTCCAACCACCTCTGCTTCAGCCTGGAGGCGGAGGACGCGTTGTTCACCGGTGACCATGTGATGGGGTGGAGCACCACCGTCGTCTCGCCACCCGATGGCGACATGCGCGCCTACATGGACTCGCTCAGCAAGGTTCGCGGCCGAAACGACCGGATCCTGTGGCCGACGCACGGCAAGCCGGTCACTGACGTCGCCCCGTTCCTCGACGCGTACCACGCCCACCGCGTCGAGCGTGAACACCAGGTGTTGGCCCGGGTTCGGGCGGGGGCCAACTCCATTCCGGACATTGTGGCCATGCTCTACGCAGATGTCCGCGAAGAGTTGCACAAGGCCGCCGGTCGCAGCGTGTTCGCGCATCTCGTCAAGCTCGTCGACGACGGCGTGGTGGCGGTGGACGGCGA
>JAYTSB010000450.1:0-2789 GCA_043745825.1 Actinomycetota bacterium
GATCGATGCCGTGGTGGGGCACCTCGGCCTGGTCAGCGGGGGTCGGCTTGGCGGTCCCGATGTCCATCCCGCGATACACCTGCATCGCATCGACGGCCAGGATCTCCACGTCGGTCCGTGCTCGGGCCAGCGCCATGGCCACGTCACTCTTGCCGCTTGCGGTCGGTCCCAGGATCACGACGCGTCCGGTCGGGATGGTGGAGGCATGGATGGCCATGTCGGTCAGCCGGCCACCACCGGGATGCGGGTGCGATGAACCGGGTCGGCCAACTGCTCGATCAGCTCGCCACCGAGGTGATGAGGTGCCGCCGACACGATGGCCACGTTCGCGTAGGTACCGGCGCGCAACGGCGTTGCGCTTGCGAAGTGGACGAGCTTGTTCTGGCGGGTGCGGCCGGTGGTGATACCCGGGTCTTTGCGCGACGGACCCTCCACCAGCACCTCCTCGATGCGGCCGATGCGGTTGCGGTGGGTCACCAACGCGCTGCGCTCCACCACCAGCTTCAGCCGGTCGAAACGCTGCGCCGCAATGGCCGGCTCGACGAAGTCGGCCTCCATCGTGGCCGCCTCGGTGCCGGGGCGGGGCGAGAAGATGAACGTGAACGCGAAGTCGAACTGGGCGATTGCGGCGACCTCGAGGGTGCGCTCGAAATCGTCCTCGGTCTCGCCAGGAAAGCCCACGATGATGTCGGTGCTCACGGCCAGATCTGGCATCAACCGGCGGGCCTCGGCCAAACGCTGCAGGTAGCGCTCGGCCGTGTAGCCACGGTGCATGAGCGCCAGGACTCGATCCGAGCCGGACTGGAGTGGATAGTGCAGGTGATCGCACACCGTGGGCGTCTCGGCCATCGCAGCCAGCGTGTCGGCGCGCATGTCCTTCGGATGCGGGCTGGTGAAGCGCACACGGCGAATGCCCCGCACGGCACCGACTGCCCGCAGCAGCTCGGAGAACAGCGGGCGGATGCGAACGTCGGCCTGGCCACCGCGTCGTTTCGCAAGCGTGATGTCGCGGCCGTAGCTGTTCACGTTCTGGCCGAGCAGCGTCACCTCGGTGACACCGTTGGCGGCCAGCAGCTCGACCTCGGCGATGATGTCGTCGAAGGGGCGACTGATCTCGACGCCGCGCACGGCGGGCACGATGCAGAACGCGCACGAGTTGTCGCAACCGATCTGGATCGTGACCCACGCATTGAAGCTGCTCTCGCGCCGCACCGGCAGCGCGCTCGGGAACAGAGCGTGGTCATCGATGACGGCTTCGTCGAAGATCTCCGTGATGGGGCCACTCGTGCGTGCTGCGCCGATCAGCTCACTGGCGCGGTGCACGTTGTGAGTGCCGAGCACCACGTCTACCCACGGTGCCCGGCGACGGACCTCGTCGCCATCCTTTTGGGCCATACAGCCGGCGACCACGAGCTGGCGGCCATCAGCACGATCCTTCCAGCTCTTCAGGTGTCCAAGGTTGCCGTAGGTCTTGGTGTCAGCACCCTCGCGGATGCAGCACGTGTTGACGACCACGACATCGGCGTCGTCCTCAGAAGCGGCCGGCACCAGGCCGTCAGCCTCCAGCATGCCGGCGATGCGTTCGGAGTCGTGCTCGTTCATCTGGCACCCGTAGGTGCGGATGGAATAGCTGCGACTCATGGCGAGCAACCCTACTGGGGCTACGCCAGACCCAAGCGTGCGAATTGGTCGTTGGGCGCATCCACGGTCATGAGCGCGTGCCGCAGCAGTTCGGTGACTTCAGCCAAAGCGGGGCCAGCCGACTGCTCGCCGACGAGGTCACGCGTCTCAGCGGGATCCTCGATGCGGTCGAAGAGGAGCGTTACGTATCCGGGCGCGTATGCCCAGAACGGCAGCAGGTCGCCGGCTTGGAACGGCTGGCGGATGACGGGGACCGTGCTGCCGGGCATGTGGTCGAGCGTGGCCCGATGGTTGGGTGGCGGCATCTTGTATTCCGGCGCTCGTCCAATGGGCATCGTGCTCCACCGGTTCGACCACATCGACAGTGGGGCGTTGTGGCCCGTGGGACCGCGTGCATACCGCCACCTGTCGGTGACGAGGTGGACCTCGCGGCCGACGCCGTGATCGCTTCCTCCCACAGCTCGATCGAACCCCACGGCTTCCACAGGAAGTCCCACGCGCCGGCGAGCAGATCGTGGCGAGCGGGGATGCAGGGCAGCGAGCCGGTGTGGTGGTTCGTGAAGCGCGTTGACCGCTGTGCGAACCGGTCGAGGTGTGGAGTGTCCCACTCGATGCCGCCGTAACTGCCGAGCGCATGCCGGTTCAGGCTGTCGAGCAGCACCACGACAACGTTCCGTGGTGCCCTCAACATTGCCGTCGCCGACCGTACCCGGCCGGTACGCCGTTCACCAGGCGACGGTGACCCACGTGCCGGTCAGGACTCGAGCGAGATCGGTTCGTCGTCGACGGCGCCGAAGGTATCGATGTCGCCGCTGAGGCCGGCTTGATGACGCACCTTCTCGGAGATCTCGACCATGATCTCTGGGTTCGCCTGCAGGTAGTTCTTGGCGTTCTCGCGACCCTGGCCGAGCTGCTCGCCTTCGTAGGTGAACCAAGCCCCCGACTTCTTGATGATGGCCATTTCCACACCGAGGTCCAGCAGCCCGCCCTCGCGGCTGATGCCCTTGCCGTACATGATGTCGAATTCGGCCTGCTTGAACGGGGGGGCAACCTTGTTCTTGACGACCTTGACGCGAGTGCGTGAACCCACGACCTCGGCACCGTCTTTGATGCTCTCGATGCGACGGATGTCGAGACGCACCGACGAG
>JAYTSB010000451.1:0-6370 GCA_043745825.1 Actinomycetota bacterium
CGGTCGTCGTCGCAGGAGCGGCCGAAATCGTTGACGCACTGGTCGCGGCCGAGGTGTCCGAGACGGCCGACGTCTCCGAGGCGGCCGAGGTGTCCGAAGGTGAGACTGCAACGCCAGTCGGGGCGACCCCGACCGCACTGGTGGTCGGGAGTTCGGCCGTTGGTGGAGTGCCCAACGACGAGTTCGAGGAACCCGTGGAGGTGCCCCGGCTGGAGCACGCCGCGAGCACGATCGGTGCCGTCCATGCAACACCGTGTAGGAACCGGCGCCGGGTGATCATCGGTAGTTCCCGGTGTGGCCGAGGGAGTACTGGCCCGGCTGCGGGAACACGCAGAGTCCGTGTGGTCCGGCCGGTACCGGGATCTCAGCGAGCAACGCTCCGTCGGTGGTGTCGAACACATAGACGACAGCGTCGTAACGACCTGACACCCACAACCTGGTGCCGTCCGCGGAGACGCCACCCATGTCGGGCGAGCCGCCACCCGGGATGGTCCATGTGGCCACGACGGTGTCCGTGCCAGGGTCGAGCACCGAGATCGAGCCGTCGCCCTCGCGGGACCTGCGTTGGACGTCGTGCATCAGTCGCCCCCGGTTGGTGATGTAGAGCAGCGTGCCGTCGCGACTGGGATAGATGCCGTGCGCCCCGACTCCTGTGGCGATGAACCCCGTGATCGCCGTGCCGTCGCGGTTCACTATCCAGGTGCCGCCGTGCATCATGTCGGCGACATAGAACTTGGAGCCGTCCGGAGCAAGACGGAGGTCCTGGGGCATCGCTCCGTCGGTCATCGCGATCATGCTGTCGATCTGACCTGTCGCCGTGTCGACCTTGATCAGATCGCCGGAGAACTCGCACGTGGCCATGAAGAACGATCCGTCGGCCGACCAGTCGGCGTGGTTGACGCCCCGACAACCCGGGGTATCCACGGACCGGATCAGTGTCCAGGTTGCCGTGTCGTAGTAGTTGATCGTGTTGAGTCGCTCGGACATCACGACGGCGGTGGTGCCGTCCGGTGTGAAGTAGAGGTTGTAAGGAGCGGCAACACTGATCGGATTGCCGGGCTGACCCGTGAGCGGGTCGATCGGAACCAGGCGGTTCGAGCCACTGGCCGTTGCGTACAGCGTGTGCAGGTCCCACGACGGCACGACGTGCTGGGGCAGCTTGCCGACGGCGAAGTGATCGATCACCTGCATCGTTGCCTGGTCGATGACGGTGACCGTTCCGGCGTCGTTGCTCGGCACGTAGACGTACTGCTTGGCACCGTAGACGGCCGGGCTGAACTTCCCCGGGCCCGCGCCTGAGTAGATGTTCACCGGCGTCTCGGTGGTCGCTGTGTTTGCGGAGGAGACCGCTTCGCTCACAGGCGTACCGGTCGTGGCGGCAACATCGGCGGTCGAGGTGCTGCCGATGACGGCCGATGCCGGCACCGAGGGCAGCTGCACGGTTCCTGGTGCGGACGCAGTGCCTCTGCCGGTTGACGACCCGCTCGAGCATGCGGCGAACGCCACCAGCGCAACGGCCCACCACGACGACCTCACGAGCACACGGCGCCGAGCAGGGTTGGAGGGGGCCCGGCACAGCATCTGGCGCGACGGTAGGCGAAACAGCACGGGGTTGGGCCGCGGCACGCCGATCGCCGGGCGTGGCTGCAAGAGTGGCCGCCATGTCGCCGTCACCCTTCGACTCCGTCTCGTTCCCGCACGGGCCATCCATGCCCAACCGGTTCATGCTGGCACCGCTCACCAATCAGCAGAGCCACGCCGATGGCACGCTGTCGGCGGACGAGCACCGTTGGTTGGCAATGCGCGCCCACGGCGGCTTTGGGCTGACGATGACGTGCGCAGCCCACGTGCAAGCGACGGGTCAGGGCTTCGCCGGCCAGCTCGGCATCTTCGCCGACGAGCACATCGAGGCTCTCACCGGCCTGGCGACCGAGCTGAACGCCACCGGCACGCTCAGCTACGTGCAGCTCCATCATGCCGGCAACCGTTCCCCTGCCGAGCTCATCGAAACGACACCGGTGTGCCCTTCCAACGATCCGGAGACCGGCGCACGCGCCCTGACCCATACCGAGGTGCAACTGGTCGTCGCCGACTTCGTGGCTGCAGCCCGCCGCGCCGAGCAGGCAGGCTTCCACGGAGTCGAGTTGCACGGTGCGCACGGCTACCTCATCTGCCAGTTCCTGTCTGCCGAGCTCAACCGACGCAACGACGAGTACGGCGGCTCGCTCGAGAACCGCAGCCGTTTGCTCTTCGAGATCGTCGAAGGAATTCGCGCCGAGTGCGGACCCGATCTCGCCCTGGCTGTCCGGTTGTCGCCGGAGCGATTCGGCATGCAAACCTCCGAAATGGTCGAGGTGTTCGGTCGACTCGTCGATGGTGGCGCCGTCGACCTCATCGACATGAGCCTGTGGGACGTTGGTCGGATCACCGATCAGGCCGGCTTCGACGACCGCACCCTGCTCGAGGTGTTCGCCACACTCCCCCGCGGCGAGGTGCGCCTCGGTGTGGCCGGCAAGATCCACACGCCCGCTGACGTACAGCGCGTGCTGGCGGCCGGAATCGATGTGGCGGTGCTCGGCCGGGTGGCCATCCTGCACCACGACTACCCGCGCCAGCTCCAGCGCGACCACACTTTCGAGCCGCGTCGCGCGCCGCAGCCTCGCGCCGTGCTCGCCGCCGAGGGCGTGTCGCCCGCGTTCATCGACTACCTGGCCGGCACGTTCCGCCTCGTCGCCGACTGAGCGTCAGCAGGCCGGAGGTCAACCCGCCCTCCGTCAGCGGAGATCGGCGACTACTGCGGCGGAGCGAGCCAGGCAGAGTTGCATCTGGCTGCGCAGGTCGGCGCTGATGCTCGGATCAGCCAACGTGGGCACCACCGGGCGGACGACGCGGCTGACACGTTCGTTGCAGATCAGCGCCGGCGTCGCATCGGCCAGGAAGCGGCCCGGCTCAGACGTGGACTCAGTGAAGCGCACCCACGCAATCAGTCCATCCATGGTGCGTTGGTCCGAGTACCGACCGGTCTGGTTCAAGCCCATGCCCGTGACGAAGTTGCCCACGCTCCAGAACACCCACGTGCCGTTCACCCGCTCGAGCGGCTGCACCACGTGCGGACCGTGTTCGATCACCAGGTCCACGCGTGCCGCAGCCGTCACAGCCGTGATGAAGGCGCGGTCAGCGGGCGTCGGCGCGGGCAGCATCTCCTGGGAGATGTGGATGCAGAGGATCACAACCTCGGCTCCCCCGGCCCGCGCCTGGTCGACGTCAGTGGCCACCTGTGCGACGCTCGTGGCATCACTCATCCGCCAGGGTTCCGGAGATGTCGTATTGGAGTAGCGGGTGTAGGAGAGGTGAGCGATACGTACGCCGTTCACGACGAACGTGTTCACCACAGCCTCGGACGGGGTTCGCGCGGTGCCGTTGTGGCTCAGGCCAACTGCGTCGAGCGCATCGAGGGTGGACGTGATGCCCGCAGGACCCAGGTCGTTGCTGTGGTTCGAGGCCGTGCTGCACCGGTCGAAGCCGGCCCCGCGCAGCCCGGCGGCGATCTCGAAGGGCGCCAGGACGAGGTTGCCGCCGAACGGTGAGCGTCCATACACACCCGGCCGGGCTCCCGGGACCCCAATGGGAATCTCCATGTGACAGATCGCGAGATCGGCACCGCGAAGCACCAGTGCGACGGGTGCGAAGATCGACGTGTAGTCGAAGCGCTCGCCCGGAGCTGCAGCGGCCGCGGCAGTGACGTTGACCGCCGACTCCGTGATCACGTCACCGGTTGCCGCCACCGAGAACGTGCGCGGCGGAGGGTGGACACGCACCGCCTGCGCAGTGACAACAGCGGCAGACGTTGCCCGCGCCGGGAGCGACGGCGCCGGAGCCGACAAGGCTGCGAGTGCCAGCAGCGCCGGCACCGGGAGAAGACGTCGGCGGGCCACGTTCACGCAGCCACACTGAAACCGGCCAACGTCGGAGTTCGAGGCCTGAGCGAGTTGGTGATCGCGTCGCTCATCGGGTCATCTTTGCAGGCATCAACCACCGCTCATACCGATCTCGACCTCACGTCCGTCACGGAGCACATCTGGCCAGCCGGAGTGCCCGTTCGGGTGCTGCGCACCCACGTTTGACCACCCGGACGCGTAGGGTACAACTCACTGTGAACACCACCGAGTACACCCGCCGACACATCCGTGCTGCCTGGGCGGTACACGCCCTGACGGCCAGCGGAGTCATCGTTGGCTACGTCGGCCTGAACTCGGTGATCGAGGGCCATGCCCGTGCCGGCATCCTGTGGCTCATCGCAGCGTTGGTGCTGGACGGCGTGGATGGCCCCATTGCTCGCAAACTGGAGGTTCGCGAGCGCGTCCCAACGCTCAACGGCAACTCTCTCGACCTGATCATCGACTACTTCACCTGCACGATCGTGCCCGTTGCGTTCCTGTATCGGTTCGACATCCTGCCGAGCAAGACCGTCGGCGCCGTTGGATTCACCGTCCTCTTCGTGAGCGCCCTATGGATGGCGCGCACCGATCAGGAGACCGAAGACGGTTGGTTCAACGGCTTCCCGGCCGAGTGGAACATGATCATCCCGTCGCTGTACCTCATCGGCTGGAACCCTTGGATCAACCTCGGGATCTGTGCCGTGTTCAGCGTGCTCACGTTGTCTCGGGTCCAGTTCGCCCACCCGGTGTCGGTCCGTGAACACCGTGCCATCTCGCTGGTGTTCATGATCGCGTGGCTTGGCTCGATGATGTGGCTGGCAATCGCCCAGCGTGACGTGCCGGTGGTGCGCGCCATTCTGATCATCGCCCCGCTGTGGACCATCGCCCAGGTCATCCATCGCGCCTGGGCTGGTGCGGGCACCTCGCAACGCAGCATTCGCCGCGCATCGAGCTGAGCCCTACGCTCCGGGCGTGAGCATCCTCAACATCCACGAGTTCGGTGATCCCGACGGGGACGTGCTGGTGGCCATCCACGGCATCACCGGGCACGGCCGCCGCTTCCGCCGCCTCGCCGAGGAGGCCTGGCCGCAGCGCAGCACCGTGGCAGTCGACCTGCGCGGTCACGGCCGTTCGCTGTCCAACGGCCCGTGGTCCATCGCCCAGCACGTGGCCGACGTGCTGGACACACTCGATGCCTCGGACATCGCCACGGCCGACCTGATCGGCCACTCCTACGGTGGAGTGATCGGATGCCATCTGCTCGCCGTCGCCCCGGACCGGATCAACCGCTTGGTGATGCTCGATCCAGCGTTCCACCGCCCCGCCGATCTCATGAACGAGCGGGCGATGGCCGAGATCGACGACCCGGGCTTCGCGTCCGTGGAAGAGGCGATGTCGGCAGAGATGACGGGCTTCGACGACCACGTGCTTGCCGCTGCGCAGGAGAACGTGCACGAGCATCTTGTGCACGGACGCGACGGCCGGTACCGGTTCCGCTACCACCGTCCCGCCGTCATCGCCGGCTGGGGCGAGCTGTGCTCGCCGGTGCCCACCATCACCGACTCGCGTCCCACGCTCGCCGTCGTCGCCGACCGCGCCGGGCTGGTGACCCCAGTGATCCTCGCCGACCTGCGCGCCGGCCTCGGCGACGACCTCCATGTGGCCCACATCGACAGCGGCCACACCCTCGACTGGGAACGTTTCGAGGACACCGCCGCCGCCGTCACCGCCTTCCTGTGACAGCCCGAACCCGCTCACAGGTGCGGGGCGGTCAGGGGCGCGGGGCGTACTCGCGCTCGAGTTCGTGTTTCAGGACCTTGCCGCTCTGGGTGTAGGGCAGCTCGGCGCGGAACACCACGTGAGCGGGCACCTTGTAGGCGCCGAGCGCGAGCGTCGCAAAGTCGCGGACATCGGCATCCGTGAGGTCCGCCCCCGGGCGCGTGACCACGATCGCCATGACCTCCTGGCCCAGCACCTGATGGGCCACCCCGATGACGGCAACGTCGTCGATGTCGGGGTGCTCGATCAGGCGATTCTCGATCTCGGTGGGATAGATGTTCTCGCCCCCGCGGATGATGAGATCGCGCATCCGGCTCTCCAGGTGCAGCATGCCGCCTTCGATGCGGCCGAAGTCGCCCGTGCGGTACCAGCGGCCCGGCCGCAGTGCGTCGCGCGACGCGGCTTCGTTGTTCCAGTAGCCGAGGAAGATGGCGGCCGTCTTCAGATGGATCTCGCCGATCTCGCCCTCCTCCAGCAGTTCCTCGTCCATGCCGCGGACCTCCACCACCGTCGCCGGATTCGCCGTGCCCACCGCATCGGGGCGGGCGACGAACATCGGTCCGACGATGACCGTGCCCATGCCGGCACTCTCGCTCATGCCGTACCCGTTGCGCAGGCTGACGCCGGGCATCTTCTCCTGGAACAGGCGGACG
>JAYTSB010000452.1:0-3102 GCA_043745825.1 Actinomycetota bacterium
GCACTCCATACCCACTCTGCGTCTGGATGAGACCACCGTCACACGCCGAATTACACAGATGTTCTTTATCGACACCATTGTCCACACCATGTGGACAACACAGACTCACTCGATCGGCGCGACGAGGTCCATGTCCTCGAGGCAATGACGAGGCGGCGGCGGATCCTCATCGGGTGCCAACGTCATCTTCAACTCCAGCCCACACATGCTGCAGCGGTACTTCACGTTGATCCGACGGAGCTCGCCTGACGGAGGCGGAGGGGGCAACGGCGTGGTCATGCTGCGCAGCATGCCAATGCCAGTTTTCCACAGGACATAGGCGAGCCCCAACGCAAAGGACACCCACAGTACGGTGGACAACTCGGGCATGGGGCTACGTTATCTGTCGGTGTGGCTGGCGGGTTGGCTGGCGGGTTGGCTGGCGGGTTGGCTGGCGGGTCCGCCTCAGCCGAAGCGTTCGATGATGGTGGCATTGGCCATGCCGCCGCCCTCGCACATCGTCTGCAGGCCGAAGCGACCGCCGGTGCGCTCCAACTCGTGCAGGAGCGTGGTCATCAGGCGTGCACCGCTGCAACCGAGGGGGTGCCCGAGCGCGACGGCCCCGCCGTTCACGTTCACGCGCGACATGTCGGGGTGGATTTCTCGCTCCCACGCCAGCACCACCGAGGCAAACGCCTCGTTGATCTCGATCGCGTCCATGTCGTCGATGGTGAGCCCTGCCCGCTCCAGCACCCGGCGGGTGGCCGGGATGGGGGCGGTGAGCATCATCCGTGGATCGGCACCGGCAAGCGCGAACTGCACGAAGCGCGCCCTCGGCGTCAGCCCGAGCGCGCCGGCGCGCTGCTCGCTCATGATCAAAATCGCCGCCGCGCCGTCGGTGATCTGCGAGGAGTTGCCGGCGGTCACCCGCCCGCCTTCCTCGAGTGAACGGAACGCCGGCTTCAGCTGGCCCAATGATTCGAGCGTGGTGTTGCGCAGACCCTCGTCGGTGGTCATCATCCGCCCGTCGGAGTCGCACACCGGCAGGATCTCCCGATCAAAGCGCCCCTCGGCCGTGGCGGTGGCAGCCTTGGTCTGGCTGCGCAACGCAAACTCGTCCATGTCGTCACGGCTGATGTCCCACTGATCGGCGATCAATTCAGCAGAGATGCCCTGGGGAACCAACCCGCCGACGGGCTGGTAGCGGTCGGCGATGCGCGGCCCGAACGGAAATCCGAACTTGGAGTCCATGAACGACGCGCCCATCGGCACCCGCGTCATGACCTCCACACCCGCAGCGACGACGATGTCGTAGGCACCGGCCATCACGCCTTGCGCGCCGAAGTGTGCGGCCTGCTGCGACGAACCGCACTGGCGGTCGATGCTGGTGCCGGGCACGTGATCCGGCCAACCCGCGGCGAGCACGGCGTTGCGGCCGATGTTCGCAGCCTGCTCGCCGACCTGCATCACGCACCCCATGATGACGTCGTCAACCAGTCCCGGATCGATGCCGGTGCGATCGACGAGGCCGCGCAACGTCGCCGCGGCGAGGTCGACGGGATGCCAATCCTTGAGCCGGCCATTGCGACGGCCGAGCGGCGTACGAACGGCGTCGACGATCACGGCTGAGGTCATCCGCAGAGTCTCGCCGCGCGTCCGTCGGCCATGCCAAGTCAGACCGGCCAAGTCAGACCGGCCAAGTCAGCCCGGACATGTCAGCCCGGACGTGTCAGACGGACGTGTCAGTTGCGCCGCGTCAGTCGATGCCGCCGATCACCTTGGTGAGGGCACGCTGCATCGCGGCCACATCGGTGTCGGTGAGTTTGGCGAGGAAGTAACCCTTCAGGATCCGCTGGTAGGTGGTGTTGGCCCGCCGCCAGGTGTCACGGCCCTCCTTGGTGAGCACCACGACCACGATCCTGCCGTCGTCGGGACGGCCGCGATCACGGCGGATCAAGCCCTCGTCCTCCATACGCGTCAGCTGACGCGACAGGCTTGACGGACTGGCCACGAGGTGCTCGGCGAGATCCATCACCCGCACCCGGCCGCCGGTCTCCTGCAGCGCGTTGAGCACCTCGAACCACGTCAACGACAGTTCGCGCTCGTTGGCGAGCGCATACGTAAGAGCCCGGTCCAGCAGTGCTCTGGCGGTGAGGAAGGAACGCCAGACCGCGATTCGCTCGGGGTCCGGCGCAACCATCAGGCGGTGGCCTTGAGCGCCGCCCCGAACGCAGCGAGACCGAGATCGATCTCGTGCTCGTTCACGACCAACGGCGGCATCCACCTCAACGTGGTGGCGTACGTGCCGGCGTTCATCAAGATGGTGCGTCCTTCCTCCAGGCAATGCTTCTGGACGGCGGCGAGTCGAGCGCCATCGGCGAACTCGGTGCCCACCATCAGGCCGAGACCGCGCACGTCGGTGATGCCCTCGTCGTGGCGCTGCAGTTCGCGAAGGCCGTCCATCAGTTGGCGACCACGGTCACGCACGTTCTGCAGGAAGTTCGGTTCGGTCATAATCTCGATCGTGGCCAGCGCCGCTGCGCACCCCATCGCATTACCGCCGTATGTGCCACCGTGACTGCCCTTGGGCCACTTCGCGTCCAGCGCCTCCGTGGTGCCCAGCGCAGCGAACGGGAATCCGGAGGCAATGCCCTTGGCCATGCAGATGATGTCCGGCTCGATCCCGTAGTGCTCGACCGCGAACATCGTGCCGGTGCGCCCGAATCCGGTCTGTACTTCATCGGCGATGAACAGGATGCCGTGGGCACGACAACGCTCGACCAAGCCGGTCATGAAAGCGGGCGGGGCCGGGATGTAGCCGCCTTCGCCGAGGACGGGCTCGAGGATCATCGCTGCGGTCTCATCCGGTGCGGTCATCGACTTGAGCAGATGGTCAAGGCCCTGCAGGGCGCGTGCGACCTCGGCGTCTTGGTCGGCAGCGAGTGGGTCAGGGAACGGCGCCACGAACACGCCGGCAGGCAATGGCGCGTGGCCGGCGCGGTAGCCGGTCTTGGACGTGGTCATCGCCATCGCCATGTGGGTTCGACCGTGGAAGCTGCCGCTGAACACGATGATGTTCGGGCGCTTCGTTGCCTGCTTGGCGAGCTTGACCGACGCCTCGGT
>JAYTSB010000453.1:0-1833 GCA_043745825.1 Actinomycetota bacterium
CGATGACGGCCGCGGTGTTGAAGTACAGGCCTGGTTGCACGATCTCGTACATCGGCAGCACCATCACCGTCCCCAGCTCTTTGGCCAAGGCCTGGAACCGCTTGGTGGTGGGGCCGTCGGGGATGTACTCGGTGTAGCTGTAGTACTCGGTCTCCTGCACCTGACAGAAGTACGGGCCGTAGAACAGCTCCTGGAAGCAGATGACCTTGGCCCCCTGGGCCGCAGCCTCACGGGCCGCGGCCTCGTGCTTGTCGAGCATTGCATCCTTCGAACCCGGCCAATCGGTCTGCACCAATGCTGCTCGAATGATCTCTGCCACGGAACCCCCTCGGACCAGGCGCACTCAGAGGACGCCATCAACGCGCCAGATCGTATATGGCACAGATGCCTGCTGACAATGCTACGTTTGTGCCCGCACAAACCTTTACCGGCCGTTCACACAGCAGAAGCAGGGGACAGCGTGCTCAGCGAGATCGCCGAAGCCGTGGAGGATCGCAGCGCGCGGGGCATCGCCGCCGCTATCGGCCGGATGGTCACCAGCGGCGCGTTGCCCACAGACGCACGCCTGCCGACGGTGCGCTCGCTGTCGCGAGCACTCGGGGTCTCGCCGACCACGGTGAGCGAGGCATGGCAAACGCTGGCTGCCGTCGGAGCGATCGAGGCCCGCGGCCGACTCGGCACGTTCGTTCGTCAGCCGGTGGGTCCCGGCGGGCCGCGTCGCTACCGGCGCGTCACCGAGGGGCCCGGGCACTTCGCCCTCGATCTGTCGTCGGGCACACCGGATCCGGCGCTGCTGCCCGATCTCGGCAAGGTCATGGCCCGGGTCAGCCGGCAGTCCCTCACCAGCAGCTATCTCGACCAGCCGGTGCTGCCCGAGCTCGGCGCCCACCTCCGCGACGTGTGGCCGTTCGTGCCCGAGCAGCTCACCGTCGTGGACGGGGCGATGGATGCACTCGACCGCATCGCCCAGATCGTAGTTCGCCTCGGTGACCGCGTCGTGGTGGAACACCCCACATTCCCACCCCTGCTGGACCTGTTGGAGCAGTTGGGCGCTGAGATCATCGGGGTGGATCTCGATGCCGATGGCATGCGCGTGGACGGCCTCGCCGCCGCGCTGGCGCGGCAACCCGCTGCGGTGTTCCTGCAGCCCCGCGCGCACAACCCAACGGGCGTGACGATGACCGCTGCGCGGCGGGACGCACTCGGCGCGCTGCTCGCCGAGTCCACCGTCGTCATCGTCGAAGACGACCACAGCGGCGACATCGCCGCCGGCACGCTGGTCAGCCTCGGATCGATGATGCCGGCGCGCACCGTGCACATCCGCAGCTTCTCCAAGAGCCACGGTCCCGATCTGCGCCTCGCGGCCGTGGGCGGCGCGTCGGACGTGGTGCGTGCCGTGGCCAATCGTCGTCTGCTCGGCCCGGGCTGGAGCAGCCGCATTCTGCAGGCGGTGCTGCTCGGCCTGGTCACGGACCAGGCCACCACAGCCACGCTAGAACGAGCGAGGGACGAGTACAGCCGCCGTCGCCGGCTGGTGACCCAGGTCCTCGGCGAGCACGGCGTGCCGACGGCGCCGGGCGATGGCATCAACCTGTGGATGCGCGTCGCCGACGAGCGCTCGGCGCTCATCACGCTCGCCGCGCAGGGCATCGGCGCCGCGCCCGGCGAGCCGTTCATGGTGCGCCCCGACGCCGATTCGCTGCGGCTCACCGTCGGCCTGCTCGACGGAACACCCGAGGAGATCCGCGCCGTTGCACGCCGCCTCGCCGACGCCGCCGGCTTCACCCCCAATCGCGCCGGCCAACGCTGACCGCCGCCGGGCTCAGTTCCGCG
>JAYTSB010000454.1:0-9096 GCA_043745825.1 Actinomycetota bacterium
ATCCCTGCCAGCTGTAGTACAGCGAGTCGTTGAGCAGCAGACCCTGATGTCGCTTCACCACGAAGAGGTATCCGTAGCGCCAGAGCGCACCGATCGCCACGATCACGGCGAGCAGACGTCGGAAACCCATCACTCCCAACGTACTCGGCGTCCGTTCAGGAGAGCGCGCTGCACGCGCCGGGCAGGCGGGTGTAACGGGGGTCGTTGTTCCAGTCGCCGGCGGCCCAACCAGCCGGATCGGCGACGCTGAGGTTGCCGTACCGCACGCTCAGCTGCGTGATCAGCCAGATCGCGAACCGCGCGGATCCGGAGGGGCACAGGTGCACGCCCTCGTTCATTCGTTCGGGGATCTTGTCGCCGTCGAGGTCGTACTGGAACGAGGTACCCCAGAAATCGGTGGTGCTCAGGTAGGAGACGTTGGCCGGGTCGTCCGCGGCCAGGCGCTGGGCCGCCTGGGTGTCGCTCTGGTAGCCCTTGTGGTCCTGATCGGCGCGCAACGGGGGAACGGGCAGCAGTAGCAGGTGCGCGCCGGCGGCCGCGGTCAGGTCGCGAACCCGGCCGATGGCCCCGTAGATCGCGTCCACGCCGAACGGATCGTCCCATGTTGACATCTCCATGATCACCAGGTCGGGACGCTGGTCGGCGATGCGCTGGGTGATGTTCTCGAACGCCGCCGGCCCGGTTTCGTTGAGCAGGCCGACGCCGGGGAAGGAGCCGTCGTAGAACGGAACGCCGATCGCAGTCAAGGCGGCGTAGATGCCCGGCGAGGTGGTGAACGCGATCGAGTCCCCCAACCACAGCACGGAGCGCACGTCGGGCAGCGGAACGGGCCGCGTAGTGGTGGTCTCTGGCAGCGTCGTGGCCGACACCGGAGGCGAGGCACCGTCGGTAGTGGAGCCGGTCGGGTCGCTGACGACGGTGCTGGCCGCTGCCGTGCCGACCGGTGCCGTGCTGACTGGTGCCGGGCCGGACGGCGGCAGCGTGGTGGCCACCACGGCAGGGACGGTGGTGAGGCCGGCGACGTTGATCGGGGCCGGCTTGGCGTCGGGCACCGGCACGACCACCACCGCAACCGCAAGCGCGGCGATGCCGAGCACCGACACCACGGCCGTGTGGGTGAGGGGGCGCTGCTGGAGGCCCTGGCGAATGGGCCGTTCGACAAGGTAGTAGGACAACGTTGCCGCCAACATCGTGACCGCAAGACGCAGTACGGTGAGCGGCCAACGCGACATCGTGATGTGGCTCGGGCTGAGCGCGATGTAGATCGGCCAGTGCCACAGGTAGAGACCGTACGAAAGCCGTCCGAACCAGCGTATCGGGCGCTGGCGAAGCAGGGTTTGCAGCCAGTTGCCGAGGTTCACGCTGGACACCGCCAGGAGCAGTACCGCGACCAGCACTGCGTGCAGCAGGAAGCCGCCACGGTACAGCCAACTGTCACGACCGTCGACGCGCAGCCACATCCACGCGAGCACGGCGACTGGGACGAGCACGAGCACGTCGACCGAG
Organism: Actinomycetota bacterium; assembly: GCA_043745825.1. GTDB lineage: Bacteria > Actinomycetota > Acidimicrobiia > Acidimicrobiales > Ilumatobacteraceae > WLMZ01. The sequence goes on from JAYTSB010000454.1 coordinate 1,507, forward strand.
CGACCGAGCCGGGCAAGCAGTCGCTCGTTGGCGTTGCGCACGACGAGCGTGGCGCACATGCTACCAACGAGCAGAGCGCCGATGCGCGTGTCGGTGCCTTCATAGGCGCGGGTGGTGGCGGCCGGGTCGAAGACCACCGCCATCAGCACGAAGGAGGCAGCAGCGCCGATCAGCGAGCCGATCAACACGCGCCGCTCGCGGTTCGCACGTCGCCACACGAGCAGCACCACCACGAGCGGCCACACGAGGTAGAACTGCTCCTCCACGGCCAGGCTCCACAGGTGGGTGAGCGGTGATGGTGAGGCCTTCGCGGTCCAGTAGTCGGCGGACGCCGCGATGTGGTGCCAGTTGAGCGCAAAGCCGAGCGCCCAGGGGGCGTCGTTGCGGACGTTGATCCGCTCGGCCGCGATGCCGAACAGCTTGGCAACCACGACCAGTACCGCCAGCAGCAGGACGAGCGCAGGCAGGAGGCGCCGGGCCCGTCGCGACCAGAACTCGCGCAACGACACCCGGTCGGTGCCATCCACCTCGTGCAGCATCTGTCGGGTGATCAGGAACCCGGACAGGACGAAGAACGTGTCCACACCCAGGAACCCACCGCTCATGTGGTCGGCGTGGAACAGCAGCACCGCGCCCACAGCGAAAGCGCGCATCCCGTCGATGGCCGGCAGGTACGTGGAGCGCGGCGCCGGTGCGACCGCGGAGGCGGGCCGGCTCACGGTGTGACCTCGCTCGGTGTGACCTCGCTCGGTGGTGCCGAGCGGATCGTGGCGACGGCGCTGGCGAACAGCAGCACGATGACCGCCATGCCGGGCCGATGGAGGTCTTCGAAGCGGCCGGGCCAGCCGGCGTTGGCGAATGGGTGCAGCGTGGTGACTCGACGCACCATCACCGCAGCCATTCCGGCCACGATCACGAGCGACGACCAGCCGAGCAGCCGCGGGCGGCGCAGCACGAAGCACGCCACGAACGCAAGCACCCCGCACAGCACACCCCAGACGGGCGCGATCACCAACGCCCCGACGATGGTTGCCGACGCGGTGCTCAGCGTCGCCGCACTGGTCCATCGGTACGGCGAGCCGGGGTTGGGGCGGCCCCAGACCCGGGTGAGACGCGGCTCGTCGGCGTCCTCGACCGCGATGCGACGGCGATCCAGCACGATCAAGGCGATGCACGCGAGCACGCCCAGCGCGCTCAGGGCGACGCCGATGAGTAGCGTCTGCTGACCCTGGAACTCGAGCACGATGGTGCGCGCCTCACCGCTGGGCGGCAGATACCAGCCGTTGAACCCACCATCGACCTGCTGCTGCTTACCGAGTGGACGACCGCCGCTCGTGGCCCGCCAACCGGTGTTGTAGCCCTCCCCGAACACGAACCAGCACCCGGTGGGGCAGGCATCGACCCGCACCGTCCGTGAGGTGTGGTCCTGGTGCAGGACCGTCACGCGTGGGCTCGGGCCGACGGCCTTGGTGGCGCGTCCCTCGGATGCGGGGCTGGACAGCACGACACGGTCGATGTCGATGCCCGTGTCGGCACCCGGCGCACTGCGCAGGAGGTGCTCGCCGGCGGTGAACTGGGTCGCCGCGTCGTCGCACAAAGTGGCCGTGGCCGTATGGTCGGCGAACAGGTCGGCGACACTGCCGGAGAAGCGGATGCCGATTCCGGCGCCGTCGACTGACAGGGCATCGGTGCGGCAGCCGGTGTCGACCGTGGCGGGCAACATTGCAGCGACAATGCCGGGGCCGGTGATCTCGCTGATGGCCGCAGGGAGCCGCACCGGCTCGGAGTAGCGGCGGTCGATGGTGAATGCGTCGTCTGTGCCCGTGATCGTCACGGTCAACGAGCTTCCGGTGATGGCTGGGAACGTCACGGTGCTGACGCCGTCGTCGTCCGGTGCATCAACGGAAACCGTCTCGCTCCCGGACGCGCCGGTGATGGAGACCTCGGTGATGCGGGCGAAGGAATCGGAGGTTGGCTGGCGCAACTGCAGTGAGGCCACTTCGCCGCAGACGCCCTGCGGACAGGCACTGGCCGAGACCAACGGGATGGTGACCGCGGAACCGATCGCCTGACCGAACGGCGTGACCCATGCGGTTGCCGGGTCGCCGTCGGTGGCCGCCCATCCGCCCATCGCGGGCACACCGGTGAGGCGGCGGGTGGCGGTGGTGCCCGTCCATCCGAGCAGCGCTGCGACGGTGGTGTCGCTGGCGCGTTGATCGAGGCGGGCCGTGATCGAGGTCGTGGCGGAGCGCTCATCGGAGAGCGTGAACGACCGCACGAGGTGGGTCTCCGGGTCGGATCTCCAGCGGTTCGTGGGCCTGGTCCGCAGCCGGGTGAGGACGACGTCGAGCTGCTGGTCGGCTCCTACCCGCGGCAGCACGTTGCTGGGGACGCGCACCACCTCTTCGGTGGGTGCGGTGCCGGCACTGACCTCGGCGAAACCAACGGCGTCGAGACCATCGCCGGGGTGCAACACGGCCGTCGTCGCGCGGATGGTGATGGTGACCTGTGTCGACGGCGCGTGCAGGGCGATGTTCTGGCCCGTGGCGCTGCGTGAGTCGTCGCCGAGATCCACTGCGTAGGTGCCCGACGCGTCGGTGACGTCGACCACGCTGATCCAGCGGTTGCGGGCATCGTGCGGCTGGGTGAGTGTGAGCTCGCTGATCGGTGTGTCGGCGTCGAGACGGAGGTACTCGCCGGTCGCGTCGTAGCGGTCGGCCACCACCCACGCTGTCGACGGGTCACCGTCCACCGCCATCGCCGCGCGGTACTCGGGCAGGTAGGCGGATGGCGCGCCATACGCACTGGCCCTGGCTTGAAGAGGCCCGCGCTGTGTGGCGATGGTGAAGTCGTCGCTGGTGGGGTTGACGAACACGGGCGTGCGCTGATCGGCGCTGTCGAAGCGGAGCACCCCGGTGCCGCTGCCGTCCTCGGTGAACCCGGACACATCCTGCGCGCTGCGCCATTGCGAGGCGCGGTCGCGGTTGCTGTCGGTGACGAGGATGCGCGGTGCGGCGGCAATGCCGTCCGCGCCCTTGTGTGCGCCCTTGACGGAATCGCCGGTCACATCGGCCGCGTAGCGCACCAGCTCGTTGCCGGTGAGCAGTCCCGCTGCCGCCGCATCGACGAGGCCATCGCCGTCGCCGGCCACCACCACCACGTCGGTCTTGGCGCGCATGATCGGTACCGGTTCCTGCACGGGGACGAGCTCCACCGGCGGCAGTGGCGTGCCTATGGCGGCCTCGCTGATCGACTGCTCATCCACCATCGCCAGCACGGGCGTGTTCACGGCCGGGGTGCCGTACGCGGTTGACGAGCCGAGATCGTCGGTGCCCGTCGCCGCTGCTGCGAACTGCTGCTGGGTGATCTCCGGACGTGGCGTGCGGAACCGCTCGAACGCAGCGTCGTTGGGTAACCAGATGGTGTCCACGCCGAGCAGGCGGGCGATGGGCGCCACCTCCGACATCTCGGCGGTGCCCTCCTGGAAGCGGTTGTCGAGCGCGTAGATGAGGTCCATCGCGCCGGCGCTGCCCAGTGGCAGCAGGTCGCGTGTGACGAGCGGCTTGGTGGTCAGGCCCGGCAGCGGCGGATCCACCGTGTAGCCCCATCGGAACGCGCCGAACTCTTGGCCCGGGATCTGGAACACCCGGTAGCCGCTCGGTGCGGCACTCAGCGCGTCGGCGGCCTGGGTCCACGCTGCGGGCGGGTCCTGTTGGCGGGTCAGGTTCGGGTCGACGAAGCCGCCGTTGAACAGCACGGGCAGGTTGGCGATGGCCAGGCCTGCGGCCACCCATGGTGCGAGGGCGCGCCACCGGAAGCGAGTGTGGCCGAGAGCCGTGACGCACGCGCCGGCACCGAGGGCGATCCCGAATGTGCTGAGCGGCAACGCACGCGTGCTGCTGCGCAACGCCAGCGCGAGGCCGGATCTGGAGTTGTGGGCGAACGCCGACATCAGCGGCGCGGGGTTGTCGATCGGATGTACACCGACGGCCAGCACCACCCCCACGAAGACGAGCAGAGCGGCGTAACGGCGGCTCACCCACTTCGTGCCGACGATGCCGAGCAGTCCGATGCCGAGCACCAGGAAGCTGATCGCGATCAGCCGGCCCGACGACATGTAGTCGAACGCGGCCGTGGTGGCGAACCCGATGGGGTCGCGGACGTAGAACAGCCAGTAGCCCATGCCGCGCAGCACTTCGCCACTGGAAGCGGTCAGCGACACGGCCTGGAGGCTTTCGGAGTAGCCGAGCACGTCTGCGCCGTACGTGCCCTGGACCGACAGCATCGCCATCCACCACACCGACATCAGCGCGCTGATCCCACCGATCTTGGCCGCCGTGACCAGCGCCGTGCGCCACGTGATGATGCGTCCCCACGCGGCGTGCAGCAACCAGAGCACGGGCGCCGGAGCGATCATCAGGATCGCCGTCGCGTTCGGCGCGGCCACGGTGACCATCACGAGGCCGAAGATGCCGACATCACCCCAACGGCTCCGGGTGGCCGCACGGATGGTCAGCCCGACGAGCCAACCGAGCGCCGCCCACGGCAGCAGCATCGCCGATGTACGCGAGACATAGGGCAGCACGTACGGCGAGAGCTGGTAGAACAGCGCGGCAACGAGCGCCCCGGTGGCGGGAATGCCGAGATGCTTTGCCGCCCAACGCGCGCCGAGGCCGCCGAACAGGAACAGCGTGGCGATCCACAGCCGCTGAGCCACCCAATCCGGCGCGCCGATCCAGCTGAAGAACGAGTACCACGGCCCAGACGGCCACAGGTAGCTGAGTGTCTGGTGCGGTACCCATCCAGCGAACTGCCGTGTGTCCCACGACGACAGGGCATCGCCGGTGAGCCGTGCCGGGTCGAAGTAGAGGTACAGCTTGGTGTCGCTCGGCATCTCGCCGGGGGCGGCGGCCAGCGTGGGGATGTAGGCCAGCGCCACCAGGATGCCCACGTGCAAGGTCTTCCGGGAACGTCGGATCCTGGAAAGAATTGCAGATGTCGATGCTGTCATATGGTCGCCGGCCGCATGGTGCGAGCGGCGGCAATCTAACACGGTGGTACGCCACGAGACGGTCGCCAGCAGTAGCGTGGCGGCTCGTGCAGACGGTCGTCGTGGTGCCCACCTATCAGGAATCGGAGAACATCGTCCGGTTCCTCGGCGCTGTGCGTCAGGCGGTGCCCGAGGCCTATGTGCTCATCGTCGACGACAACAGCCCGGACGGTACCGGCAAGCTCGCCGATGCCACTGCGCTCGAGCTCGGCAACATCGCCGTGCTGCACCGAACTGCGAAGAACGGCCTCGGCAGCGCCTATCGGCACGGCTTCAGCGAGGTCCTCGACGGCAAGGTCTTCGACGGGTTGTGCGATGTGGTGGTGTCGATGGACTGCGACTTCTCCCACGATCCAGGCGCGATCGGCACCCTTGTGCGGCGCATCGAGCAGGGCGCCGACGCAGTGGTCGGCTCCCGCTACGTGCCCGGGGGCGGCACCGTGAACTGGCCGCTGCACCGGCGAATCCTGTCGCGCTGGGGTAACCGCTACACCAGCGGGGTGCTCGGCCTGCACATCCACGACTGCACGTCCGGCTTTCGTGCGTACCGGTCCACTGCCCTGAGCAGCATCGACCCCACGTCAACGGGTGCCGAGGGTTACGCCTTTCTGACCGAGTTGGTCCGCCGCCTGGTGCGCGGGGGCTTCAGCATCGTCGAACAACCGATCACCTTCGTCGACCGCGAGTTCGGGACGTCGAAGATGTCGGGTCGCATCATCGCCGAGTCGATGATGCTGGTCACCCGCTGGGCGGCCTCGGACACGTGGGCCACGCTCCGCCACCGCACCCCCAAACCCCACTGACGAATTACGGGATGACGGCGAAGACGCCATAGAGCGCGGTGAGCGTCACCAGGCCGGCTGCGCCGGCCGCGATCACCATCAGCCAGAGCTCGTTGGCGTGGGCCTCGATCGGCACGCTGCCATCGTGGCGAGCGACGGCTGCAGCACGACGCTGGGTGTACCGGTCCTCGAAGTCCATGAACCACGCGGCCGCAGCCATCAGCAACGGGAACGCCGTGTAGAGGAAACGGGGACGGGCAGTCACTGTGCTCGGCGCGAGCATGAGGACCAGCACGACGGCGCAGTATGTGGCCACCGGCCACGGCAGCCGCTTCTTCCAGGCCATGTACACCAGCAGGATCGTGGCGAGAAACGACACAGCGGTGATGATGTCGGTGGGCGACGACAGCGGACGGGTGAAGGCCTCCACGGTGTTGCGCAAGGCGGTGAGGCCGAAGCTCGTGCCTTCGTTCCACGCCTCGCTCTGGGTGCGGAACCAGGCGTCCTTCTCACCGGTGCGCCGCCACAGGAACACATGGAAACCGATGAAGCCGATCGGTGCGATGGCCGGTGCGATCACGCTGCGCCATTCTCGGCGGTCCCTGATGGCCAGGAACGCGGCGATGGCGCAGGCCGCGATCAACGCGATTCCGTTCGGTCGAGTTGCCGCACCGATCGACGCGAGGACCCCCGCTGCGAACCACTGCCGGCGCTGCAGGCACAGCAGGCTCGCTGCGGCGACGACGAGCAGCGTGGCCTCGCTGTAGCTGAATGACAGCACGAAGCTGCCCGGGAACACCGCCATCAGGATCATCGATCGGTAGGCGATGCGGTCGTCGAAGATCGTGCGGGCCAGCAGACCAACGAGGTAGACCGCCACGGCACCGAGGATGAAGTTCAGGATCAGCGCAGCCAGCACGTCGCCGCCGGGCAGGACCTTGTCGAACCAGCGCACCAGTGCCGGATAGACGGGAAAGAAGGCGGTGCGCGCCTGGTAGTCGTCGAAGGTGACGTTCTTGGGGATGTGCGAGGGATAGCTGTCGCGGATCAGCGCGAAGTACCACTTGCCGTCCCACGACGTCAGGACGTCGGTGATCTTGTGGACCGCGTTGGTCGGTCTCGCAATGCCCTCGAACTGATCTTCCTTGACCCGCAGGGCCGCAACGACTGCCGCACCGGCCATGACGCAGAGACGTGCGAGCAAGTAGGCCACCATGGCCCGGAAGCCGAGTCTGCGCCAGGCGCGGTCGTGCCGCATACCGCTGCGCCGAAGCGTCGTGCCGGATGGGTCGGAGGTGGAGTCGTTGGAGGTGTGGTCGTCGGAAATGGAGTGGTCTGAAGTGGAGTCGTCGGAGATGGAGTCGATCATGATGCGAGCCGTCGTACAGCGGTTCCGACGCTAACACGCAGGCGGAACCGGGTGCTGGTCATCCAGGCGTGCGCCTCACCGGCGATACATCGGCTGGATGCGCTGGCGAGGCCCGAACTTGGGCGCAGCGTGGCCATCATGGCCGAGCAACGTGATCACCCGGCCACGCTGGCCGGCGTACGGTGCGAGCAACTCCAGCATCCGTGCATCGTTGCCGCGCGCTTCACCGGCCAGGGCCCAGCTGACCATGTTCGGCACGTGGTAGTCGCCGACGGGCACGGCGTCCGCATCGCCGTGCGACGGGCCGAGCGCCGAGCCGATGGTCCACGCACCGATGCCGCGGAGCAGGGCGAGCTTGGCTGCGGCGGCAGCGGGAGCGAGTTCGGCCC
>JAYTSB010000455.1:0-2813 GCA_043745825.1 Actinomycetota bacterium
TGGTTGGCGCCGCTGGTCGGGTGGTGATCCCCATCACCATCCAGCAGGCCATCGACCACGGCATCACCGACACCGGTGTCCGAACGGGCTTCGTCACCCTGCTGTGCGGCATCGCCGCGGCAGCCATCATCATCGGCACGCTCTGCCAGCGCGGGGCGGTGCTTCGTCTCGGTCGACGCAGCGAGGGGGCTCTCTACGACCTGCGGATGCGGGTGGTGTCGCACATCCATCACCTGAGCCTGGCCGACCACACCGAAGAGCGGCGGGGCGCGCTCGTCGCCCGGGTCACCTCCGATGTGGAAACGCTCGCCGAGTTTTTCTCCTGGGGCGGCGTGGCCTGGCTGCTCAACGGCGCGCTGATGCTCATCGTCGCCGGCGTCATGTTGTCGTACGACTGGCTGCTCGCGCTGATCGCGTTCGCCGTGGCGCTGCCGCTGGCGTGGGTGCTGCGCGCGGTGCAGCGTCACCTCGGCGCCGCCTACGACGGAGCTCGGTCGCGCAATGCGGAGCTGCTCGGCTCCATCACCGAGGTCGTCACCGGGGCTGAGGCACTGCGGGCCTACGGTGCCGGGCCCGTCATGGCAGCGCGCACCAAACGAATCGCCGAGCAACGAGCAGACGCGTTCGTGCGCGCCGGAACCATCGGGGCGTTCCTGTTTCCGTCCGGTGAGGTGTTCAGTGCCCTCACGGTGTCTGCGGTGGTGGGCGTCGGCGTGGCGCGCGGCAGCGTGGGCGGTCTCAGCGCGGGTGCGTTGGTGGGATTCGTCTTTCTCACCTACCGGTTCCTGGAGCCGATCGCCGAGTTCACCGAGGTGCTCGACCAGACCCAGACAGCGGTTGCCGGGATGCGCCGCCTGCTCGGCATCCTCGATCTGCCGGTTGGGCCACCGCAACCCACCTCACCGCGCCCGCTGCCAAGCGGTCCGCTGTCCATCCACGTCAACGACGTCACCTTCCACTACCGCAGCCGGGGTGAGGTCGACGATGACGATCCAGTGCTGATCGGAGTCTCCACCGCCATCCCGCCCGGTCAGCAGGTGGCGCTCGTGGGCTCCACCGGCTCCGGCAAGACCACCCTCGGCCGCCTGCTCGCTCGCTTCGCCGATCCCATCGCGGGTCAAGTCGCCCTTGGCGGGGTGCCGTTGACGCACGTGTCCAATGACGAGCTCCGCAAGCGGTTGGTGGTGGTGCCCCAGGAGCCGTTCCTGTTCGACGACACCATCGCGGCCAACCTCGGCTTTGCCCGCCCGGGATCATCGCTGGCGGATCTCGAGCGCGCTGTCCATCAGCTCGACCTCGACGACTGGTTGGCCGGCCTTCCCGATGGCCTGCAGACACAGGTCGGCGAGCGCGGGTCACAGCTCTCCGCCGGTGAACGTCAGCTGGTGGCGCTGCTGCGGGCGTCCGTTGCCGACCCGGACGTGCTGATCCTGGACGAGGCCACGTCGTCGGTGGACGCGCTCACCGAGGTGCGCATGGCCCGGGCACTCGATCGCCTCGCCCAGGGACGGACGACGATCGCGATCGCTCACCGCCTGTCCACGGCGATGCGCGCCGACCGGGTGCTGGTGCTGGAGCACGGGCGGTTGATCGAGGATGGTCATCACGATGATCTCGTCCTGGCGGGTGGGCGCTACGCCGACCTCTTCGCGGCGTGGGTGTCGTCGACGTCCACCGAGACGTAGTTCTCGCTAGCGTTCCGTCATGCCCCGCCGTCTCCCCGCACCGCTCGCGCTCCTCACGCTTGTCGCGCTGTTCTTGCTCGGCGCCGGCTGCAGCTCCTCGAGCCGATCCGCAGCGAAGCCGTCGAAGGAGACCTTCTGCACGCTGCTCGTCGCCTTCCGGGCATCCAACGACGCGCTGGCCGCCGATATCGGCTCCGGGGATCCGGCCACGACGCAGGCTGCCGTGAACCGGCTCGTTGGCCAGGCCCAGAGCCTGCAGCAGCGAGCGCCCGCCGACATCGCCCCGTACGCGACCACCACGGTGGGCTTTCTCACCCAGCTGCGCAGCCTGCTCGCCGAATTCTCCTATGACCTCAACACCTTGCAGGCCGACCCCGTGGCGGTCGAGAAGTTCGCCGCCCTGAACAGCGCCGACGTGCAGACCGCGCTTGATCAGCTCCGCGCGTACGGTGACACCGACTGCACGGCGACCAGCACCACGATCACCAGCACCACGCTCACCGGCTGATTGACCGCGGGCTGATCATTGCGCCGGCTCGTCTGGCTCGAGGTCGTGCTCGGGACGGCGCGCATGGCACCGACAACCTCGGTGACATCCCTGCGGCCCGAGCTGCGAGTTCCGCGCCCACGGGTCGCAGCGTCGCGACCCGGGTCGCGACGGGGCGCCCCGTGGGCGCGGAATCCGCGAGCAGCGTCGAGCCCGAGCGCCGACCTGACGGACTCAGCTCAGCTCTGGCCGAACGGCAACGGACCGCTGACGCTGACCACGTTGCAGTCCAGCTCTTCGTCGCTCACCACCTCGTTGATGATCACCGGGGCGGTCGCCCCGGGAGCCACGTCGTCGACCGAAGTGCTGGCGATGTACCGCCGCACCGAGGTGCCGGGGCGTAGGAACTCCACCGTCACCTCGTACGAACGGGTCGTGGTGGACTCGTTGGTGATGTTGCCCCGGTAGGTGGCCAGTCTGCTGTCGACGTTGCACGCTTCCTCCGTCGTGCTGTAGCGGCCGACCTCGGTGAAGCTCTGCACCTCGCGCAGCGTCAGAACGCTGAGCCACACTCCGACCCCGGAAACGAACAACCCGACGGGGGCGATGGCCAGCCCAGCGATCGCGTAGCTGCGGCCGGG
>JAYTSB010000456.1:0-1778 GCA_043745825.1 Actinomycetota bacterium
ACAGCTGTCACATACTCGGCGAGCCGGTGCGATCCAGGATCGACCACCACCTCGAGAGCCGGCGCAGCAGCAAGGCGTTCTCGCCCCAGTCGGCCAGCAGCCCAGTCACGACGAGGGCGCTCATCACCCGCCGGCGACGCGCCAGCCAGATCGCCCCCCGCACGCGCACCCACGCCATTACGAGCAGCAGCAAGACCGCGTAGGCCGGCGCGAACAGAACCATGTCGGTGATCAACCACACGCGCACCGTCGTGTCCGCGTTGAGCGTTCCGAGCACGTTCTCCATGGCCGCTTTCGGCGTGGAGATGCAGCCGGCGGCCCATTGACTGCCGCACCTTGGCCTGGCCCTGCAGCAGCGCCCAGGCCGCCACGAGCGTGAATGCGGCGATCAGGATCGGGATGCGCAGCGCGCGAGGCTGCGTCTGCTCGTGCATGGACCCACGTCGTGCTATCGATCCCCCTGACCATCGGGTCCGAGCTGTCCTGACGGCATCCTACGCGAGCCGCTGGGTGGCTCAGTCCGGTAGGCGAACCGGTTTGCCGGCCCAGAACCCGAGGTCGGCCGCGATGGAGGGCACGATGAGGTCACAGGTTGTGCCGCCTGTGGCGGGCCTGTTTCCCGACACCGTTGCCACCACGACCGTGCGGCCGCCCTCCAGCACCCAGGCGCATGATTTTGCGCCATCCACCGTGCCGGTGTGGCCCCACCCGTACTGGTCGGTGATGATGCCGGGGAACTGCAACGTGGCGAGGTCGTCCGCCGTGACCGAGTCGAGCATCGCGGCGATGTCGTCGGTGGATGCCATCCATGTGCCGGCTCCGCCCAACCGCTCCAGTCGGGCGACGCCCTGGAGGTAGGGGCCGTCCGTCGGCGCGGGCCGCGCGGTGGTGAGGTGTGGGCCGGTGATGCCGACCGGATCGAAGACCAGTGCGTCGGCGGCGGCATCGCGGCCGGAGCCGGTGATCGCTTCGATCAGCAGGCCGAGCGCGCAGTAGTTGCCGTTCGAGTACGTCCACCTGCCGCGGGTTGACCGCGGTGGCGCCGCCAGCGCGGCGGTGAGCGGGATCGCGCACGAGCCCGGCTCGTTCAACCAGCGTCGTTGGGCCTTTGGTATCCCTGCGGTGTGGTCGAGCAGCTCGCGCACCGTCACGTCGTCCCAGGCCGGATCGTGGGCCACGAACATCCGGTCCCACGGCACGGGTGCGGACACGTCGATCTCGTTGCGCTCAGCCATCCGGGCAATGGTGAGCGCCGTGACGAGCTTGCTCACACTGGCCAGCACGAGCGGTGTGTCTGAAGTCAGCGGTGTGCCGCCGAGCGTGCTGCCCGACGCCTTCGCGTAGACCACGGCGTGATCGCGGACGACGGTGATCGACGCAGCTGGATTGCCGGCAGCGATCGCCGCGAATGCGCCGTCGACCGTGGGCAGCGGTATCCGCCCGGTGACGGGATCGACGGTACCCGGCGTGGTGGTGGTCGGTGCTTGGGTGGTGGTCGGTGCTTGGGTGGTGGTCGGTGCCTGGGTGGTGGTCGGTGCTTGGGTGGTGGTCGGTGCCTCGGTGGTGGTCGGTGCCGCCGCCGTGGCGCGGGTCGTCGTGGGGGCCCGCTGCGTGGTGTTGCTGGTGTTGTCGGGGGAGGTGTCGGGCAGGTCTGCGCGAGCCGAGCCGCACGCGACAAGGCCCGCGGCCAGCAGCAGTGCAGCACTCACGGTCGCGGACACGCGGACCCGTCGAGTTCGCCGCTGCCGTCTGGTGTCCACGAAGTCACCACGCTACGC
>JAYTSB010000457.1:0-6488 GCA_043745825.1 Actinomycetota bacterium
GACGTCACGGCGCCAAGCGCTCGGTCACCCAAGCTCCACCAACCCGGCGGTAGCGGAAGCGGTCGTGCAGGCGGCTCGGACGGCCCTGCCAGACCTCGGCCTCCACCGGCGTGATCAGCCAACCACCCCAGTGCTCGGGGCGAGGGATGACATCCGCACCGGCGAAGCGAGCCTCGGCAGCGGCGACGCGTGCATCGAGTTCGGCACGGTCGCTCAGCGGATGCGACTGCGGAGAAGCCCAGGCCCCGATCTGAGACGCCCGCGGGCGCGACGCGAAGTACTCGTCCGACTCGGCTGCCGACAGTCGGGTCACGGTGCCGCGCACCTTCATCTGCCGATACAGCTGCAACCACGTGAACAATGCGGCGATGCCTGGCGACCCGGCGAGCTGCGCGCTCTTGGCGGAGTCGTAGTTCGTGTAGAAGACGAACCCTGCCGGGCTGACGCCCCGGGTCAACACATAACGGCTGTCGGGCATGCCATCGAGGCCGACCGTGCTGATCACCATCGCGTTCGGTTCGACGCAGCCGGCCTGTTCGGCTTGGGTGTACCAGTGCTCCCACTGCGACACCGGATCGGGGCGAAGGTCACCCGTGTCGAGACCGGCGGTCTCGTACTGGATGCGGCGGTCCCGCACGGAGTCCATCACGTCGCCGGGATCACAGTGGCGCCGCGCATGTACGGATGCAGCACCTCGGGGATGAGCACGCTGCCGTCGGGCTGACGATTGTTCTCGATGATGGCCGCCCACACTCGCGGCACGGCGAGCGCCGATCCGTTCAGTGTGTGCGCGATCTCCGTGCCCTTGCGGTCGGCACGCCGGAAACGGAGGTCACCACGGCGGGCTTGGTAGTCGCTGAACCAGCTGATCGAGCTGACCTCCAGCCACCGGTCGCAACCGGGCGCGTAGACCTCGATGTCGAATGAACGGTGGTGACTCTGGCCCATGTCGCCGGTGCAGATCTCGATGATGCGATACGGCAGACCGAGCGAGGCGATGGTGCGCTCGGCGCGCCCCACCATCTCCTGCAACAGCGCCGGCGCCTGCTCGGGCATCGCCACGGCAAGGATCTCCACTTTGTCGAACTCGTGTGTGCGCAGCATGCCGCGCGTGTCCCGCCCGGCCGAGCCGGCCTCACGACGGAAGCACGAGGTGTGCGCCATCATCAGTGCCGGCAGGGCGGTGTCATCGAGCACCTCGCTCGCGTAGAGCGAGGTGAGCGGTACCTCCGCCGTGGGGATGGCCCACAGATCGTCGCGCTCGATCGCGAACGCGTCATCGGCGAACTTGGGCAGCTGGCCGGTGGCCGTGAGCGTGGCCGTGGTGACGAGCGTCGGTGGGCGGATCTCCTCGAAAGCGTCGGCATTGTTGTCGAGCGCAAGCTGGCACAACGCCCGGGCCAGCGTGGCGCCCAGGCCGCGCTGCATCGTGAACATCGCGCCGCTGATCTTGGTGGCCCGTTCGTTGTCGAGGATGCCGAGCCCGGTGGCGGTTTCCCAGTGGGGCACACGCTGATGTTCCGGGTAGGAGTCGGGCAGGTTCACCGGGCCCTTGACCAGTGGATTGTCGTCCTCACCAGCACCGTCGGGTGCGTCGGGATGCGGTGCATTGGGGATGCGCAGCAGGAGCTGACGGAGCGCCTCGCTGACCGACGCGTGCTCCGTCACGAGCGCGCTCTCGTCATCGCCCAACTGGCGGCTGGTGGCCATTGCGGCTTCGGATGCGACCGTCTCGTTGGTCTTGCGCAGCTGGCCGACCTGCTTGCTCAGTTCGTTGATCCTCCGCCGCAGGTCGTCGCGCTCGCCGGTGATCTCGCGCAGGCGCTCATCGAGCGTGGCAGCGTGATCGACCTGTTCCAGCAGCTCGGGCTTGCCGCGCCGGGTCAGCGCGGCGCGTACCCCGGCGAGGTCGGTACGGAGGAGGCGAACATCGATCACGGTTGGTCAGGTTACCCGTGCGCCGCGTTGGCGCCTGAGCGGATTACGCGTTGAGGCACGAGACGATTTCAGGCCACCGACCACGTGTTCTAGCGTGGTCCCGTGCCCGCCACTGCATCCGATCCAGTCGTCGTCGAGGCCTTGGTCGTGCGCTACGGCGAGATCACGGCCGTCGATGACGTCTCGTTCACCGCGGCAGCCGGCCAGGTGACTGCCGTACTCGGTCCGAACGGCGCGGGCAAGACGAGCACGATCGAGGTGTGCGAGGGCTACCGCACACCGACGTCCGGCCGGGTGTCCATCCTCGGCATGGACCCGCAGCGTGAGCAGGCCGCGTTGAGTCGGCGGATGGGCATCATGCTGCAAGAGGGCGGCGTGGCGCCGTCTGCGCGCGTGGCCGATGTCGTGCGGCTCTACTGTGACCTGTACGGCACCGGTATCGATCCCGCCGAACTGATCAACACCGTGGGTCTCACCGAGCGGGCGCGATCCACCTACCGGCGGCTCTCGGGCGGCGAGAAGCAGCGCCTGTCGCTCGCCCTTGCGCTCGCTGCTCGCCCCGACGTGGCGTTCCTCGACGAGCCCACCAGCGGCGTCGACATCTCCGGGCGCCAGCTGATCCGCGGCATCGTGCGCGATCTCGCTGGTCGCGGCTGCGCAGTTGTGCTGGCCACGCACGAGCTCGACGAGGCCGAGAAGCTGGCCGACCGCGTGGTCATCTTCGATCACGGCAGGGTCGTGGCCGACGGCTCGCTCGACGCACTGCGCCGTGGTCACGACGAGATCCGCTTCCGCAGCTCGCCCACACTCGATGTGGCGGCCCTCGGGGCTGCTCTCTCGCTTGAGGTTCGCCGCATCGGAGAACCCGGTGAGTATGTGATCGACAGCGACGCCGGCCGAGTGGCCGCACTGACCGCCTGGCTGTCAGAACACGACGAGCCGATCGCCGACCTGCGCGCCGGACAGCAACGCCTGGAGGACGTGTTCCTGCGCCTGACCGCCAATGGTTCGACAGGCCCAACATGAGCACCAACACGAGCACCTCCGGCCCGAGCTCGTCCGGTATGGCCACGCTGCGCGCCCAGCTGCGCCACGAGGTCACCACCACGCTGCAAAACGGCGAACAGCTGCTGCTCACCCTGATCATCCCGGTCATGCTGCTGGTGTTCTTCAGCGTGGTCGACGTCTTGCCAACGGATACCAAAGATCCGGTGGACTTCCTCGCGCCCGGCATCCTCGCGCTCGCCGTGATGTCCGCGGCGATGGTGAGCATCGGCATCAGCACCGGCTTCGAGCGCACCTACAAGGTGCTCAAGCGGCTCGGTGCCACCCCGCTCGGCCGGGGCCGCCTGATCGCCGCCAAGATCGGCTCCGTCATCGTTGTGGAGCTCGTGCAGTTCGCCGTCCTCGTGCCCGTGGCGTACCTGCTCGGCTGGCGACCGTCAGCGCCGAACTGGCTCGCTGCGCTGGGCGGGGTGGTGGTGGGCACCGTCGCGTTCGCCGGCATCGGCCTCAGCATGGCGGGCCGCCTTCGAGGCGAGATCAACCTCGCCGCCCAGAACGGCCTCTACCTCGTGCTGCTGCTGCTCGGCGGGATGGTGATCCCGTTCGCCAAGCTGCCCGGTGCGGTCTCGGCAGTGGCCAAGGCGCTGCCGTCGGGCGCGCTGGCCGACGTGCTGCGCGAAGCCCTCGCCCATGGCGGCGTTCGGCCGGGCACCTCATGGCTCGTGCTCGGCGGCTGGGCCGTGGCGACACCAGTCCTCGCGGCTCGCCTGTTCCGCTGGGAGTAGGTCCAGGCAGGCGCACTGCTTCCGTGTGAGGACACAGGTCGACAGTCGACCAATGTCTTGACACAGACGGTTCAGATGGAGCGTTCGGGTTCCGGGGCGGGGGGAACCCGCTGGAACGCCTCGGTGATCTGCTCGTAGGTGAGCGTCGCCTCGTCGCCCAATGCGTCTTCATCGAGGTCGGCTGGCAACTCGCCGGTCGCCGAGTTCGTGGTGGTCTTCACCCGACGGAAACGCTGTTGCTCATCGAAGCCGGCGCTGAAGCGCTTGAAGAACATGAAGATGATGATGCTCCACATGAACATCGTCCCACCGACCTTCATGATCGCGCCCGCCGTCTGCTGATCGTTGATGACGTCGATGCCCCACACCCGCACCGGGATGTTGTAGCGCTTGTAGACCACGCCGTCGGCGAAGGTCAGCCAACCTGCCGGCACGGTGGGGATCACGCTCTGGGCGAACAGGTACACCATCTTGCCGGCGTAGCCCATCTGCAGTTCCTTGAACGGTCCGATCACGGGCATCCACATCAGGATCGCCGTCGACACCAGCATCACGTGCAGGCCGTAGTGCAGCACTGCGTTGTCGCCCGAGGCGTTCACCACACCGGGGACGTGGGTGACCATGACCACCAGGTTGAACAGCACCCCGGCCACAACGGGACGAGTGAGGAAGCGGAACACGCGGTAGCCGCGGCCTTCGCCGATGATCAAGCGCAGCAGCCACGCCGGCATGGCGAGCACGGCGAGCGGTGGAAGGAAATAGGACAGCATCATGTGCTGCAGCATGTGCGCCGCGTACAGGTAGGTCTCGCCGATGTCGTGAATCGGCCAGTCGCTGGCGGCCCACAGCATGAGCACCGTGGCAGCGAAGTAGACGCATTGCCGGCGGGTGACCACGGCCTGGCCGGGCGCCACGGCACGCGGCCCGATCACGCGCACGGCGTAGAACCAAGAGCCAACGATGACCAGCACGAGCGCCCACACCTCCAGATGGAGTTGGAACGCCCACGGGTCCGCAGTGATGTCGAATGCGGCCAACACGATGTGCCGACCTCCCTCTGTCAACTTCTGTCGAAGAATCGGAACGTGAGCAGGAGAACGAGGAACACGAACATCGCCAGGAAAAGTCCCGAGTAGAACAGCCTGGTGAAGATCGGGTTGTCGAACTTGAGGTGCATGAAGTAGCTGACGACCGTCCAGAACTTGGCGACCATCAGGATCAACAGGGCAGGCATGAACACGCTGCCGGGCAGACCGGCGTAGCTGAGACCGACCTCCATACCCGTCATGATCGCCAGGATGATGGCGATCTTGACGTACCCCCGGTCAGTGAGACCGTGGGCGTGCTCATCGGCGTGAACGCCATGCGTGTCGTCGGTATGACCGACAGCGTCAACGGTGTGATCGATGCTCATGGTCGTGACCTCAGGACGGAATCAGATAGACGAGGGTGAAGATGATGATCCACACGATGTCGACAAAGTGCCAGTACAGGCCGATCATCTCGACGACTTCGGCCTTGCTGCCAGGGATCTTGCCCCGATTCAGCATGCCCACCAATGCCATCAGCATGACGATTCCAACGGTCACGTGCACACCGTGGAATCCGGTGAGGGTGAAGAAGCTGGAACCGAACAGGTTGGTGGTGAACCCAAGACCCTCGTGGTAGAACTCGGTGAACTCGAAGACCTGGGCGCCGACGAACGTTGCGCCGAGCAGGGCGGTGACCGTCAACCACGTGGTGGTGTTGCGATCGTCGTCACGCTGGGCCGCGGAGACTGCGAGCACCATCGTCAGCGAGCTCATCAGCAGCACGAACGAGCTGACCGATGTGAGCGGGATGTTGTACAGCTGCGACGGCGAGGGTGAGCCCTCGTGGCGGCCGCGATACAGCATGTAGGTGGAGATCAGGCCACCGAACAGCAAGCACTCGCTGCCCAGGAACATCCACATCGCCAACTTGTTGTTGGACAAGCCGGTGCTGGTGGCATGGCCATGACCCAGAAAGTCGACGTCGTGCGGATCGTCATGACCGCCATGCGCATCGACGACAGCAGGGGTAGCGATGTCAGCCAAGGGTCGCCAACTCCTTCGTGGATTCGCCGTCAGTGGGCGGGTCGTAGTCGGATTCGTCGGCAACGGATGGCTCCAGGCTCCAGCCGGCCATGGCAAGCAGCACGATTGCTCCGCCGAACACGGCGAGCAGTCGGCTGAAGATGATGCCGTAGGCAACGATGGGCAAAGAAATGGCCAACACGATGGGCCAGTACGACGGCGACGGCAGATGGATGTGCTTGTCCGCCTTGGCCTCCATCTCGGCCATGACGAGCGCGTGGTCGGCCACCTGGGTCAGCTCACCGGTGGTCTCGTCCTCCACATATTTGCGGTGGAAGAACTCGTCGACCGCGTGCACCGTGGGGATGGAGTCGAAGTTGTGCTCCACCGGCGGGTTGCTGGTCATCCACTCCAGGCTGCGCGCATCCCACGGATCAGCGGGGGCGAGCTCCTTGCCGCGGGAGGTGACGACCACGTTGATGATGAACATCAAGATGCCGAGGGCCAGGAAGAACGATCCGATCGTGGCCACGAGGTTCCAGAAGGCGCCGTTGAAGAAGCCATCGCCGGCCCGGAACTCGGTCCAGATCTGCATCCGGCGAGGCTGACCCTGCAGGCCGAGGATGTGCATCGGGCCGAAGGTGAGGTTCATGCCGATCACCATCAACCAGAAGTTCCACTTCCCGAGACGCTCGCTGAGCATCTT
>JAYTSB010000458.1:0-1509 GCA_043745825.1 Actinomycetota bacterium
GACTGCAAGCCGGTCAAGGCGGGCGTGCTGTCCGTGGTCACGAGCCTGCCCGGCCCGAACTTCTGGGGCACCACCAACGCCGAAGTCGACCCGGATGCCATCAAGAGCGGCATCGAATTCGACCTGGCCAACGATCTGGCCGCCAAGTGCGGTTTGAAGATGGAGTTCCGCAACGAGGGCTTCGACGCCATCGTCGCCGGCCAGGTTTCGCCCGACAGCTACGACATCGTGCTGTCGCAGGTGACCATCACCGATGATCGCGCCAAGGTCGTCGACTTCTCCGCCGGCTACTTCAAGAGCGACCAGGGTCTGCTCGTCAAGGCCGGCACGAAGGTGGCCAGCTGGGACGACGTGAAGAAGCTGAAGCTGGGCGTCCAGGCGTCGACCACGGCCGAGTACTACTTCACGTCTGGTGAGGTGCCGGGCTGGCAGATCGACGGCGTCAAGTCCTACCCGGACCTGTCGTCGGCCTACGCCGCGCTCAACGCCGGCCAGATCGACGGCGTCGTGATCGACACGCCGATCAACCTCGGTCAGGCATCGAACTCGGGTGGCAAGCTCGAAGTCGTCGGCCAGTTCAAAACAGGTGAGGAGTACGGCGCCATCTTCGGCAAAGGCAACGGCAAGAAGGAGATCTTCGACCCGATCATCAAGGGTCTGATCGACGACGGCACCGTGAACGCACTCATCGCCAAGTACCTGGGCGGCGACCCAAGCACCGTGCCGTTCATCGACATTCCCGCCTCCTGAACCTCTCGAGCGCACCCCGGTGAACGAGCCGAGCCTGCTCGCCGGCTCACCCGCAGAACGGCGGGTGAGCCGGGTGCTCACCTATCGCAAGGCGGCAATCCTCAGTCTGTTCTTCCCGCCGGCCGGAATCCCTGCCCTCTACCACTCGCTGCGCGCCGGCAAGCTCGCCGCTCGGGGTGAGGTCGAGCCGGCTCGTGAAGAAGGTGGTCGGGCGCGAGACTGGTCGTGGTACGCCGTCGGCGTCGGTCTCACGGTGTACGTGCTGGCGTTCTTGCTGTTCGTGCTGTTCAACAACGACGGTGCGGTGCGAAAGGTGTTCTTCGACTGGGCGATCCTCAGCGACGGCAAAGCGTGGAAGTCGATGCTCAAGGGCTTCTGGATCAACGTCCAGGTGTTCTTGATCACCGAGATGGTTGTGCTGGTGTGGGCGCTGGCGGTCGCAATCGTGCGGCTTCTGCCGGGAAAGGCGTGCCGGCCGATCCGGTTTCTGGCCACGTTGTACGTCGACATCTTCCGGGCGATCCCGGCCATCCTCGTTGTGTACATCGTCGGCCTCGGGTTCCTCCAGGCCAAGGTGCCCCTCGCCGGCAACCTGTCTGACAACCAATACGTCATTCTCGCCCTCAGCCTGACCTACGGCGCGTACGTGAGCGAGGTGTACCGGGCAGGCATCGAATCGGTGCACTGGGGCCAGGTTGCGGCGGCGCGCTCGCTCGGGCTCTCCTACACCCAGACGATGCGTCACGTGGTGGTGCCCCA
>JAYTSB010000459.1:0-1710 GCA_043745825.1 Actinomycetota bacterium
TCGGCCAGAGTAGCTGCGGCGGCCACGCACACGTGCACCTCGCTGCCCGTACCCACCAGCACGACCTGAGGTGAAGTGGTGGCCACGATCGTAGCGGCACCGACCTGCACGGCCGAACCGTCGGTGACCACCGGGATCGCCTGACGGCTGAGCACGAGCGCCGTGGGCCCGTCGTGCTCGACGGCGGCACGCCAGGCCTGGGCGGTCTCGTTGGCATCGGCCGGACGGATGACCTGCAGGTGGGGGATGGCGCGCAGTGTGGCGATGTGTTCCACCGGCTGGTGAGTGGGGCCGTCCTCGCCCACGCCGACGGAGTCGTGGGTGAACACGAACAGCACCTTGGCGTGAGACAGCGCGGCCAGACGCACCGGCGGACGCATGTAATCGAGGAACACGAAGAACGTGCCGCCGGCGGGGATGATGCCGCCGTGCATGGCCATACCCACCATCGCCGAGCCCATGCCGTGCTCGCGGATGCCGTAGTGCACCTGCCGCCCGCCGGGGGTCTCCCTGGCCTGGATGGTCTGCCCGGCCAACTTCGTGCCGGTGTTGCCGGTGAGGTCGGCGGCGCCGGCCACCAGACCTGGCACACCGTCGAGGGTGGCGTCGAAAGCTTTCTGGATTGCCTGGCGCGTGGCCACCTTCTCGCCCTGGGCGAACACGGGGAGCGCATCGGTCCATCCGGTGATGCCAGTGGCGTTCCAACAGGCGTCCCACGCGGCGCGGTCGATGTCGGCCGCATCGAAGCGAGCCTGCCATGCGTCGAAGACTTCCTTGCCGTTGGCCGCAGCATGGGAGCGGTAGGCATCGACCAGTTCGTCGGGCGCCCAGAACGGCTCGTCGGGAATGCCCATGGCCGCCTTGGTGCGCGTCACTTGCTCGGCGGTGAACGGGTTGCCGTGGGCCTCGTGGTTGTCGGTGAGATCGGGCGAGGGGTAGGCGATGTGGCTGCGCAGCACGAGCAGGCTGGGCTTGTCCGTGACCGCCATCGCCCGGCGGATGGCAGCCTCCAGGCCGTCGAGGTCGTTGGCCATCTCGCCGAGCTGCTCCACATGCCATCCGTAGGCCTCGAACCGCTGTGGCACGTTGTCGTTGTAGGTGAGCGCCGTGTCGCCGTCGATGGTGATGTGGTTGTCGTCGTAGACGCACACGAGCCCGCCGAGGCCGAGGTGGCCGGCGAGCGACGCGGCCTCGTGGCTCACGCCCTCCATGAAGCAGCCGTCGCCGGCGAGCACGAACGTGTGGTGCGACTGGAGGTCCGTGCCGAAGCGATCAGCCAGGATCCGTTCGGCGATGGCCATGCCGACGGAGTTGGCCAGGCCTTGGCCGAGGGGGCCCGTGGTGACCTCGACACCGGTGGTATGGCGGGCCTCGGGATGGCCCGGTGTGAGCGAGTCCCACTGGCGGAACGCCTTGATGTCGTCCAGCTCGAGGCCGTAGCCGTTGAGGTACAGCATCGAGTACTGGAGGATGCTGGCGTGGCCGTTGCTGAGCACGAAGCGGTCGCGATCCGGCCAATGCGGGTTCCGCGGATCGTGCCGCATGATGCGGCTGTACAGCACGTGCGCCAGCGGGGCGAGTGCCATCGCGGTGCCCTGGTGCCCGCTCTTGGCGTACAGCGGCGCGTCCATCGCCAACCCCCGAACGAGGCTGATGGCTGCGGAATCCTGTTCGGGCGTCAACGTCGAAGGCACGGCTCCGACTGTATCC
>JAYTSB010000460.1:0-5573 GCA_043745825.1 Actinomycetota bacterium
TACATCGCCATGATCACTGGCCTGGCGCTGTCCACCGTCGGCGCGGCGGTGGTCACCGGACTCGTGAACTCGTACCAGACCATCCGCATTCAGGCCTGGCTCAACCCGAACTCCACTGACGAGAAGCTGCGCTCGTACATCTTCCAGGGCAAGAACGCACTGCGCGCGACAGCCACCGGTGGCCTCAGCGGGAAGGGGTGGCTCGCCGGACCGATCACCAACACCAAGGGCGACATCCCCGTGCAGTGGGCGGACTTCCCGTTCAGCGCAATCGGTGAACAGTTCGGCCTGCTCGGGTGTGCTGTCCTGATCGGCTTGTTCGGTCTCGCCCTGTTCCGCATCTGGCGTATCGCCCACCTCTCCCGCGACCTGCTCGGGACCTACATCTGCGCGGGCGTGTTCACGATGCTGCTCTGGCAGGTGTTCCAGAACGTCGCGATGACCCTCGGCCTGATGCCCATCACCGGCCTCCCGCTGCCGTTCGTCTCCTACGGCGGGTCCGGCACGGTGACCTATTTCGTGCTGTTCGGCCTCGTGCAGAGCGTGCACATGCGGCGTATGCGCTGACCCACCCTCTCAGCTGGGCGCGGGGCAGCGGTCGACGTGTTGGCCAGGCTTTGCTCGTATCATGGTCACGACACGTCGTGTTCAACCAGCATTCGCAGTGCGAAGGCGCCGGCCGGGAGGGTCCCAGCGTTGGCCGCCGCAGCACTCCTGCTCACCGATGGGTGGGCGCACCAGAAGGGAATCCGTCCATGGACGAAATCAAGAGTGAGGGCCTGGACCTTCCGGCGCGCCCGTCGGTCGACGCCCCATTCGCCACCACTCCGGGCGATGGTGGGGGCGGCGGTGCGGCCGACACTGGGGCCGACGGTGCGGGTAGCGCTTCCGCTCCGGGCCCCGCGGAGGCCGACGTCGACGCGGGTGAGCCGGGTGTCCGCCCGGTGCGCAAGCGCCGACGAGGATCTCGTGGTGGTCGAGGCCGGGCAAGGCTCGGGTCGGATGTCGACGGCGATGGCGACGACTTCGAAGATGACGAGGATCCGTCCGTCAATGATGGCGAGCTGGCCGACAACCGGATGGATGACGACCGGCTGGTTGACGACGCCGCCGACACTCGGGTCGACAGCAAAGCCGGTGGCCTTTCGGCGCCGCGCAACGCTCGGCCGGCGGTCGCCCCGCCTCGACCGGCCAAGGCTGCTGCGCCGCGTGAACCCAAGGCGCCCCGCGAGCCCCGTGAGCCTGGTGAGGCGCCCAAGCCGCGTCAGCCCCGTGGCGCTGCCTCGGTCGCCGCTCAGCCGGAGCTGCCAGAGCGCATCTCCGAGGGCCGTGCCACGGGTGCGGCCGCCGATGCCGCGCTTGTGCGTCGCCCGCAGATCGGCGACACCCGACCCGCCCCGCCCAAGGCAGTTGCGGTGGCTACCGAGGCCGACGCCGATGCGGCCGGCGGTCGCAAGAAGCGCCGCCGCAGTGGCACCGGCGGAGGCAGCGCCGCCGCGCCTGCGAGCCGCACGCCGTCGTCGAACCGTGGCGGATCCCAGCCGCAGGCCGGTGGCTCGCGGGGCACTCCCACGCCGCTGGACGCTGACGTGCTGGAGAGGCGTCGCGGCCGCGAGCGAAACGGTCGCCCCATTGGTCGATACCTGATGTGCGTGCAGGTGCGCGACAACCTCACCCAGGTCGCCGTGATGGAGGGCCGCAACCTGGTGGAGCACTACGTGAGCCGCCCGGCCGACGACATCAGCCAGATCCACGGCAACATCTACGTGGGCAAGGTCCAGAACGTGCTGCCCGGCATGGAGGCAGCGTTCGTGGACATCGCCACGCCCAAGAACGCAGTGCTGTACCGCGGCGACGTGCAGTATGACCAAGAGGACATCGTCGAGCGCGGCGGCGGTGGGGGTGGCAAGGATGCGCGCATCGAACAGATCCTGCGTGCCAAGCAACTCATCGTCTGTCAGGTCACGAAGAACCCGATCGGCGCCAAGGGTGCACGGCTGACCCAGGAGGTCTCCCTGCCCGGCCGGTTCGTGGTGCTCATCCCGAACAGCAAGACCTACGGCATCTCCAAGCGCCTCCCCGACGACGTGCGCAAACGCCTGCGCAACATCCTCGACCGGGTCAAGCCCGACGAGCATGGTCTGATCGTGCGCACGGCCGCCGAGAACGCCTCCGAGCACGAGCTCCGCGCCGACATGACACGCCTCCTCGACCAGTGGAACACCATCGAGGCCAAGGCCAAGAAGATGCAGGGTCCGGGTCTGCTGTACCGCGAGCCGGAGCTGGCGGTGCGGGTCATTCGCGAGGAATTCAACAGCGAGTACCGCGGGGTGGTCATCGACGACAAGCGGCTGTTCGAGGACGTGCACGACTACATCGGCGCGTTCAACCCCGAGCTCGCCGACCGGGTGGAGTTCTACGACCCGGAGGACGAGGGACTGCCGATCTACGAGCGGTTCCACCTCCACGAGCAGCTGCACAAGGCGCTCGACCGCAAGGTGTGGCTGCCGTCGGGTGGTTCGCTGATCATCGAGCACACCGAGGCGCTGACGGTCATCGACGTGAACACCGGCAAGAACGTCGGCACCTCCAACAGCAACCTCGAAGCCACGGTTTTCCACAACAACCTGGAGGCTGCCGACGAGATCGCCCGCCAACTGCGCCTGCGTGACATCGGTGGCATCATCGTCATCGACTTCATCGACATGGAGATTCGCGACAATCGCAAAAAGGTGGTCGACGCCTTCAAGAACGCGCTCGCCCGGGACAAGACCCGGACCCAGGTCTTCGACATCACCGAGCTCGGCCTCGTGGAGATGACCCGCAAGCGCATCGGTGAAGGCCTGCTCACCAACTTTGCCGACCAGTGCCCGAACTGTGACGGGCGCGGCGTCGTCGTCGACCTGGCCATGTTGGAGTGAGCACGTGCGAATGAGGGCCCGAATGAACGCCGAAGTCGTGTCGGAAATGGTGCGGGGCACCGATAAAGTCGTGGGGCTATGTACGCAGTAATCGCAACCGGCGGTAAGCAGGAACGAGTCGCAGAGGGCCAGCAGTTGCAGGTCGAGCTTCTCGGGGCTGAAGACGGCGCCGACGTCTCTTTCACACCAGTGCTCCTCGTCGATGGCGACGCCGTGCTGGCCACCCCCGCCGAACTGAAGGGCGTGACGGTGACCGGCCGCGTGCTCGGTACCGCCAAGGGCCCCAAGATCGATGGCTTCACCTACAAGCGGCGCACCAACCAGCGTCGCCGCTATGGGCACCGCCAGAAGTACTCCGTCGTCGAGATCACCTCCATCGCGAAAGGCTGAACCATGTCGAAGACAAAAGGTGGCGGTTCAACCCGCAACGGTCGTGACTCCAACGCACAGCGTCTCGGCGTCAAAGAGTTCGGTGGCACCGTCGTCACCGCCGGCAGCATCCTCGTGCGTCAGCGCGGCACCCGGTTCCACCCGGGCACCAACGTCGGCCTCGCCAAGGACGACAGCCTCTTCGCACTGAAGGACGGCGTCGTCGAGTTCGGTGAGCGCCGCGGTCGGCGAGTCATCAACGTGCTCGCTGAGGACGCCTGAGCCACGCCCCCAGTTTTCTGTGAGAGCCCGACCCGCGAGGTTCGGGCTCTTGTGCCTTTTCGGCTCTGATTGTGCCGATCGGGCCGTCGTCAGAGCGTGCCGACACCCTGAGGCAGCCGCTCCGGCCCCCAGCCGAGCAGCATCATCGCCTGTCGGCAGGCAAAGCGATCGGTCATCCCGCTGACATAGCGCACGGCCTCGTGCAAGGCTTCGGGGCCCCCAGCAGTGAGCCCGTCAACGGGAGCCAACGGGGTATAGCCATCGCTGGGCGTGGGCAGCAGATTGGGGCGATCGGCATAATGCTCCACCAACGCCTGCAGTAGGGCGATGACGGCGGTGGCCTGGGCACGCGAGGCCGGGCGCAGGTAGACGTGCTCGTAATTGAACGCCCGAAACGCGGCCAACGCCGTGGCGTGATCGTCCATCATCCCGATCCGGCCGGTGCGCAGGGCGGCCTCGATCATCGCGTGCACGAATGCGCCGAGCTGGCGTGAGCGGGACACACCGCACAGCTCTCGTACGGCGCCCGGCAGCATCACCTGGGTCACGATGCCGGCCGCCACCGCATCCTCGAAGTCGTGGCACACGTAGGCAATGCGGTCGGCCCATGACACGACCTCACCCTCGGGCGTCATCGGCGCAGGCCGTGACCACGAATGGTTGCGGATCCCGTCGAGGGTCTCCCGGCACAGGTTCAGCGACACGAGCGTGACATCGGCGCCCCAGCGCGCGTGGTCGTAGCCGCCGTCCAGGTACGGGGTGAGCGCGTCCTCGCTGGCGTGGCCACCCGGCCCATGCCCGCAATCGTGCCCGAGGGCGATGGCCTCTGTGAGGGCCACGTTCAGGCCGAGTGCGCGGGCGATGGACACGGCCACCTGGGCGACCTCGAGGGCGTGGGTGAGGCGGGTGCGCTGGTGATCGTCCGGGAACACGAACACCTGAGTCTTGCCGGCGAGGCGGCGGAAGGCCGATGCGTGCAGGACGCGGTCGCGGTCGCGCTCGAAGCACGTGCGGTACGGATCCGGTTCCTCTTCCACGGCGCGGTCGCCGGCGGCGTGTGGCCGCGTCGCAAGCGTGGCCATCGCCGCGTCCTGCTGCTCCTCGCGCGCCCTGCGGTCGACCACGGCGGTGCTGCCCGGGCCGGCCCACGAATCCGCGTGCGCGAGCTGGATGCCGGCGACGGCGTGCCCGGACATGGTGGACGCCCACCGCCGGGCGCGTTCGGGCACGGAGACATCCGCTGCCGCGCCGATTCCTTGGTCGTGCATACTCGAAGGCTACGTGCAGGGTGTTGCAGATAGCCTCAACACGCCCTATGAGTGGATTTGTCGACGAAGCCCAACTGAACGTACGCGGAGGCGACGGTGGGGCCGGCTGTGTTTCGTTCCGCCGGGAGGGACCCGTGGCGTTCGGTGGGCCCAACGGTGGCGATGGCGGCTCGGGTGGCGACGTGTGGCTGGTGGCCAGTCGCAATGTGGCCTCGCTGCTCGCGTTCCGCGACCATCCGCACCGGCGCGCCAAGGACGGCGTGCACGGCAAGGGCAAGGATCAGCACGGCAAGCGCGGCGAGAGCGTGGAGGTCATGGTGCCCGAGGGCACCGTGGCTCGAGACATGTACACCGGCGAACTGCTCGCAGATCTCACCAGCCACGGCGACCGCTGGTTGGCGGCACCCGGGGGAAGGGGCGGGCGTGGCAACGCCAAGTTCTGGTCGAACAAGCGCCGCGCTCCGATCTTTGCCGAGCAGGGCGAGCACGGCACCGAGCGCTGGCTGAAGCTCGACCTCAAGCTGATGGCCGATGTCGCCCTCGTCGGGTTCCCCAACGCCGGCAAGAGCACGCTGATCAGCACGGTCAGCGCCGCCAAGCCGAAGATCGCCGACTACCCGTTCACCACGCTCGAACCGCACCTCGGTGTGGTGCGCGTGGACAGCAACACCGAATACATCGTCGCCGACATCCCCGGCCTGATCGAAGGCGCCAGCGAGGGCAAGGGCCTGGG
>JAYTSB010000461.1:0-4089 GCA_043745825.1 Actinomycetota bacterium
CTGGGGCCTGGGCGAGGCGGTGGTCTCCGGCCGCGTCATCCCCGACTCGTTCCGCGTCGCCCGCGACGGTGATGTGCTGGAGCGCACGCCCGGGTTCAAGAAGATCGCGATCCGCCCCGCTCCGAACGGGGGCACGATCGACGAGAACATCCCGGTCGATCAGCGGGAGACGCTGTGCCTGAGCGACGAGCAGCCCCGGGCCCTGGCCCGACTGGCGGACGCGTGTGAGCACACGTACGGCGCGGGGCGCGACATCGAGTGGGCCTTCGCCGACGGACAGCTCTACCTGCTGCAATGCCGGGCGATCACGAGCTCCAAAGGCTCCGTCCCGGCGGCACACCCGACGCCGGCGCCATGCCCGGGCCAAGCGATCGTGCACGTGCCGCTTTTCTCCGAGCTCGACACCGCCGATCGCGACGCCATCGCGCACCTGTTCACCCAGCAGGTCTTCGCGCCCGGCGAGACCGTCGCCAAGGAGAACTCCGAGGCCGCCGCGTTCTACCTGATCGTCTCCGGCACCGCCACGGCGACTGTGCACGGCGAGTTCCGACGGACCTTGGGACCCGGCGACTACTTCGGCGAGATCGCGCTCATCGATGGCGGTGTCCGCTCAGCCACCGTGACCGCGGACACCCAACTCAACTGTCGGGGGATCACCCTTTGGGACTTCCGCCCGCTGGTGCAGAACAATGCGGCCATCGCCTGGACATTGCTGCAGACGCTTGCCCGAATGCTGCGCGCAGCCGACAACGCGCACACCTCGAGCGGTGGGAGAACCGGTCCGTAGCTGAGGCGAGTGCTCGATGCCCCGTGTCGTGCACCAGGGTCCTCCGCGCTTTCCGGGTCGCCGAGTCGACGTGGTTTCGGAGTGGAGCTGAGGGGAATCGAACCCCTGACCCTCTCCATGCCATGGAGATGCTCTACCAACTGAGCTACAGCCCCGAATCGGGAACATGAAGATACCAGCGACTCCCAGGCGGTCCAAACTCGCCGGCGGCAGATTCCTACATCGAGCGGCGTGCCCGCAGACGCTTGCGCAGCGGGCCGACGGCGAGGCGCATCACGATCGTGATCAGGGCCGTTGTGAACAGCGTACGCTCCACCACGGGCAGGCGGGCGAGCATCGGTGCCACGAGCACCGAGGCAAGGATCGCCACCGGGTACACCCACACCAGATCGGTGACGATGCGGTGCCACAGCGGCCGCTTCGGCTCCGAGCGAGCGGGCATGTCGAACCAGTCCTCCACACCGACCACACGATGAACGCGAGCGCTCACCACGAACTGGTCGGCTTCGGCAAGCAGCGCGGCGCGTTGCGGGGAGCGCTCCCAGAGTCGCAACGCCAGGCCGTCGACGAAGCGGAACACGATCTGCCAGTCACCGCCATCGGGTCCGGGCCTGAGCACGCCACCACCGAGATTGCCGGGGAAGGCACGCGCCCGCACCGTCATCTGCTCGGCCCACTCAGCGAACTCGGCCTCACGGCCGGGCTCAATCCGCCGGGCCACCGTGACGGTGACCGGCGCCGGGGCGATGCGCGGCAGCTGCGCAGTGTCGAAAGGGCCGGACAGCAGAGTATTCATAACGGCTATTGATGGTACGGAGTCGATCACACAATGCAATCGTGCCCCTCGTCACCGGCAGGAATGCCAGGTCAATGATCTGTGAGACGGACGAGCCTCAGACGCTGGCGTCGGCCCAATCGACGAACCGGGCGTCGCGGTAGAGACGCTCGATTTCGTAGAACGAGCGGGTCTCGTCGCTGAAGACGTGGATCACGATGTCGCCGTAGTCGATCAGCACCCACTGCTGTTCGCGGGCACCTTCGACTCGCAGGGGCGAGCGGCCGGTCGCTTCTCTGATCTGGCCCTCCACCTCGTCGGCCAGCGACCGCACCAGGCGTCGGTTGGACGCGCTGGTGATCACAAAGAACTCGACCACCGCGAGGATCGGGCCGACTTCGATCACCAGCGTGTCGGTGGCCTTCCTGTCGTCGACAACGCGTGCTGCGAAGCACGCGAGTTCCTGGGAGCTCGGATCATTGGTCATTCAAGACGACACGGTACTGGCGGATGTGACGGCAACTGTGCCGGTACCCGTGGTTCCGGTGTCGGAGGTTCCTGAGCTGTCGGTGGGTTCCGAGCCGGTGGTGGTGGCGTTGGCGGTCTGGCGAGCGAGCATGTCGGCGACATAGGACTTGCCGACCACGATGACCACGTTGACGAGCGGGAACTGGAAGTCGGGATCCTTGAACGTGACCTTGCCCAACGTGTTGGTGAACACCTCCAGCTCGGCCGACTGCAGGCCGCCGGCCGAGAACACGGTGGTCGTGTCCGGCACCTGCTTGGTCGACAGTGTGTACACCTCCGGCGACACCGAGACGATGTTGCCCTCGGCGAAGAGGAGCCGCTGCACCATGTCGAGTGTGACCTGCACCGGGGTGATGCCGGTGAGGCCGGCGGCATCGACATCGGCCTGGGTGAGCGCGTTCTCGATCCGGAAGTTGAGCGTGGGCTTCGGGGTGATCATCGCCGAGGGGGCGAGACCGGCCATCAGCATGACCACCGTGGACACGTCCAGACGGCCGACGTCGAGTTGGTTGGGGTTGGCCGAGCCCGTGATGGGCACCGTGGTCAGATCGTTGAAGACCTGCACCGGTCCGGCCAGGAAGTGACGGATGAACTCGTCGAAGTCGGCCGGCCCGTTCGGACCGAGCGGCGTGACGGCGTCGGCGCCGATCCCCTGGCCGACCGCCGCAGCGAGCCCCGTCCACACCGCATGCACGTTGGGCAGGCGCTTGGCCTCGGGTTGGGCGGGATCGCGAGCGAGGAGCACGCTGGCCGCGTCTGCGGCGCTCAGCGTGTTTGCGCCCGACACGAACAGAGTCTGGGTGGCCCCGCCAGTGGCAGCGGTGACCACGTCGTTGGGGAGCGAGGCCTGGATGCTGTCCAACGGGGCGAGCAGCGCCCTCAACGCCGTTGCATCCACCACACCGTCGACACCGATCGAGACCCGCGACAGCGACTCGGTGTCGGCCACGACGGCTTCCTCGCCCCCATTGATCATGCTGTCGGCGATCGGGATCTGGGAGTCCTCGGCGGACTGCGCGCTGGACGCGTTGGTGGGGATCGACACGAGCGTGCCACCCTTGCCCGTGCCGGGCGCGAGCACGAGCACCGACAGCGACGTGATCAACTGCTGGTCGTCGATCGTTGCGAGCAGGGCCGTGGGAGTGGACGGGAAGGCCACCACCGGATACCGCTTCACCTCGGTGCCCGCCTTGGAGTTGCGCAGCACGTTCCAGCCGACGTAGCCGACAACGGGTGCGGACCCGAGCACCAGCAGCCCCGACATGGCGGCAGCGATGGTGCGGTTGCGGCGCCGTGACGGCGAGGCGGTCACTGCTGGCTCCCGTCGCGCTGGCTCCCGCTACTGCCGTACAGGTGTCGTTCGCGGATCACGTCGAGCACGGGCTCGGTGAGCAGGTAGTTCAGTGGGCGGCCGTCCGTGAAGCGGGCACGCAGGTCGGTGCTGCTGACCTCCAGATGGGGTACCTCGACGCGCAGCCAGTGGAACTCGGCGGGCAGATCAACGGACTCACCGGGGCGGTCGACGACCACGAGCGAGGACCGCTCGGCCACCTCCTCGTAGCGTTCCCATGTGGTGAAGCCGGCGGCAGCGTCGTCGCCGACGATGGTGAACAGGATCGCTCCTGGCGATTCCTCGGCCAGGGTGCGCAGGGTGTCAGCGGTGTAGCTGGCGCCTCCCCGATCGATCTCGGTGCGCCCCGCCACCAGCCCCTTGACGTCGGCGACGGCGGCCTGGACCAGGGCGAAGCGGTCCTCGGCAGGGGTGATCTGGCGGCTCTGCTGCTTCTGCCAGGGCACGTTGGCCACCATCAACACCACCACATCCAGCTCCAGGGCATGTCGTACGTTCACCGCCGTGACGAGGTGGCCGACGTGCGGAGGGTCGAAGGTGCCACCAAACAATCCGATTCTGAGCGGATCAAGCTGCGGTGGCACGGAGGCTGAGTCTAGGAGGCACCGGCCGAAAAGGCGGCGCGCGTCACACCCAGGTGTTCCCGTC
>JAYTSB010000462.1:0-2233 GCA_043745825.1 Actinomycetota bacterium
GTCGCATTCGTGTGGCCAACGGTGGCCGCCAAGTTCCTCGACGAAAAGGTGAAGGCCTCCACCCTCAAAGGCACCCGGCTCAAGCCGCCAACGTGGACAAGCCTGACCGCGAGTCGCCCCGACCGGGCCGTCTTCCTGTACTGGCTGGCCATCGTCCTGCTGGTGATTTCGTACGTCATCGTTCGCAACCTGCGCAAGAGCCGAATCGGCCGGTCGCTGGTGGCCGTGCGCGACAACGAGACCGCTGCCGCAGTGATGGGCGTGAACCTGAAGTTCACCAAGACCGTCACGTTCGGTATCTCGGCCGCCATCGCCGGAGCATCCGGATGGCTGACTGCGGCGCGACTGACCACGCTGGACGAGAACTCGTTCACCATCCTCAACTCGATCAAGTACCTGCTCGCCCTGTTCCTCGGCGGCGCAGCCACGCTGGCCGGCCCGGTGGTCGGTGCGTTCGCGTACTACTTCGTCGACGACTATCTGAAGACCCATGCCCCGAAGTGGGATTGGCTGCCCGGTCCGCTGAGCAAGGGTCCCGTCGCCTCGTTCCTGCTCGGCGCCGTGGTGATCGCCTTCGTCTTCGTTGCGCCCTTCGGCTTGGTGGGGTTCGTCAAGACCCAGGCACGTAGACTGTTCGTCGTCTCGCCACGTCCACTCCGGCAGGCCCAGACGACGAAAGCGGACGACCAGTCCGACCGAACAATGGGGAGTACCGAAACATGATTCGCACACGACAGCACCTCGCTGCACTCGCAGTGGTAGGTGCCATGGCGCTCGTCAGCTGCAGCAGCGACAGCAAGACCGCCGACACGACCGAGGCCACGACACCGGCCGCCGCCAGCACGCCGGCCTCCCCCGCCGAGACGACAGCGGAGACCACGGCTGAGACCACAGCCGAGACGACAGCGGAGACCACCGCCGACACGGGTGGCGACACCACGACGCCCGCCACCGATGCTCCGGCCGAGGCCTGGTCCATCGACACCTCGAATTGCGCTGACCCGGATGCCGCCGAGGCGCCTATCGAAGGCACGCTCACCATCGGCTCGGCGCAGCCCCTGTCGGGCACCCCGGCCGTGGCCTTCGCCCCGGTCAAGGAAGGCTTCGAGCTGTACCTCAAGTACGCCAACGACAACAACTTGCTCGATGGCGTCACGCTCAAGTCCGACATCCGTGACGACCAGTACGACGCCACCCAGACCCCCGGCGTTGTCAGCTCACTCATCGACGCCAACGTGAACATCTTCTCGGGCATCATCGGCACGCCGAACAACCTCGCCGTGCGCGACACGCTCAACGAGGAGTGCATCCCGCAACTGCTCAACCTCACCGGAAACCCCGCCTGGGGCAAGGACGTCGCCGACTACCCCTGGACCACGGGTGCCCTGGTGCCGTACGACATCGAGGCTCGCGTGTACGTCGCCGCGCTCAAGGGCCTCATCGGCGATGGTGGCACGGTCGGGCTGTTCACGGTGAACAACGAGTTCGGAAAGATCTACGTCGATTCGTTCAAGGCCGAGGCCGAGGCGCAGGGCCTGAAGGTCATCGAAGAGCAGACCATCGAACCCGCCGACAGCGCACCGCCCACCAACCAGGTCGGTGCCCTGGCTGCGGCCAAGCCCGCTGCGATCATGGCCGTACCGCTCGGGGCGCAGTGCCCCACGTTCCTCAAGGAACTGAAGAATGCCGAAGCCGCCAACCCCGGCTTCACACCCGTAGTCTTCCAGACCAACACGTGCGCCTCTCGCCTGCTGATCTCGCTCCTGGCCGCAGGTGCCGGTGACGGCGTCTACACGTCGAGCAACATCCTCGACCCGTCCGATCCTGCCAACGCCAGCAACGCTGGTGTCAAGGCGTTCTCCGACGCCTATGCCGCTGCGGGACTGAAGGGTGACCTGGCCACGACGGCCACCGGGTGGACCGTCGCCGAGGACACGGTGGCGATCCTGATCGCCGCCCAGAAGTCGGGCACGCTCAGCCGCAAGAGCATCATCGAAGCGGCTCGCAACCTCACGTTCGCCCCGTCGTTGGGTCGCCCCGGCGTGGAGTACAAGATGAACGGTGAGGCCGACGCCTACTCGTTCCAGACGCTGCAGGTGATTCAGTGGCACGAGGCCGACAGCAAGTTCACCGACATCGGTGCATCTGACTCCTCCTCGGAGAGTTGAGCACACAGCAATTGCAACAGCGATGAACCCGGTGACGCCGGCCCTTCGGGGCCGGCGTCGTCGCG
>JAYTSB010000463.1:0-6527 GCA_043745825.1 Actinomycetota bacterium
GCGCCCACCATTTCGCCAACGCGCACGGGGTCGCCGGCGCGCTGGATCGCCCGATCGAGATCGCCATACGTCGCCACGAGGCCGTCGTCTTGGAGCACCACGACGTACATCGTGCCGGCCACCAGGCCGCTGAAACGGACGACACCGCCCGAAACGGCCCGCACCGGGGTGCCCGGCGAGACGCCGTATTCAAGGCCACGGTGCCCGGGGCAGTATGCACAGGCCGGGGCGACGAACGGCAGCGTCACCGTGGCGTCAACGGGTGGTGGGTAGCAGGCGGGCACGAATGCCACCAGCAGGGATGTGAGCAGGTGTTGCACAGCACCTCACAGAAGTCGTAAGACGATCCTCGGCCAGCGGGTCGAGGAGGTCGGCAGACCGAGGTCTGCGATGCGGCCGACTCAGGCCATGCCGCTGGCAGACATGCGCGAGCGCAGCTGCAGCACCGCCTTGGTGTGGATCTGGGAGACGCGGCTCTCGGTCACACCGAGCACGCCCCCGATCTCGGCGAGGGTGAGACCCTCGTCGTAGTACAGCGACAGGACCAGCTTCTCCCGATCGGGCAGCTTGCGAATCTCCGTCTTCACGGCCCGGCGGATCTCGACCTCTTCGTAGGCGCCGGACGGGCTGTCCGGGGTTTCTCCGCGCAGCGAACGCGGCTCGGCTCCGGCCACCAGGGCCCGGTCCAGCGGTCCCACCGTGGTGGAGGCGATGGCCGCCAGCCAGCGTTGGAACTCGGTGTTGGTGATGCCGAGATGCGAGGACAACTCTTCTTCTCCGGGGCTGCGGCCGAGCTTGGCCTCCAGGTCGTGGAACGCAGTCTCCACCTCTCGGGCGCGACTGCGCACCGAGCGGGGAACCCAATCCAGTGAGCGCAGGCCGTCGAAGATGGCTCCGCGGATGCGCGGCACGGCAAAGGTCTCGAACTTGACGCCACGATCGGAGTCGAAGCGCTCAACCGCATCGATCAGGCCGAACACGCCGGCGCTGACCAGGTCACCGGGATCCACGCTGTTCGGCAGGCCCGCACCGACACGGCCGGCGACGAACTTCACGAGTGGCGAGTAGTGCACGATGAGGCGCTCGCGAGCCTTCGGGTCGCGGTGGCCCAGCCAACGCTCCCACCAGCCGTTGAGCTCGGCATCACCCGAAGCCCTGCCCACGCTCTCTCGTCTCGAGTCGGACATGTCGTCAGGCCCTCGGGTGCGTTTCGGAGTACACAGTGCGAAGTCTTTCTTTGCTGACGTGGGTGTAGCGCTGGGTGGTGGCCACGTCTCGATGACCGAGCAGATCCTGAACGGTGCGCAGATCGGCCCCACCATCGAGAAGGTGGGTCGCGAAGCTGTGCCGGAGGGCGTGCGGGTGGGTGGGCACGGGCGAGCGCCGGTCGACGATGCGACGCACGTCGCGCGGCGAGAGGCGGTTGCCTCTCTCGTTCGCGAACATCGCGGGTCCACTGGTGGACGGCACGACATCGTGACGGATCTGCAACCAGCCGGCCAAGGCCTCGACGGCGGGACCGGACAGCGGCACCCGGCGTTCCTTGGCGCCCTTGCCCCAGACCGTGACGGCGCGCCCGGCGAGGTCCACGACGTCGACATCGAGGCCGCAGAGCTCGCTGACCCGAATTCCGCTGCCGTAGAGCAGCTCGAGCACGGCATCGTCGCGGCGGCGTCGCCACACTGGCTCGTCCTCAGGCGTGGCTCCGTCCAGCAGTTCGTCGATGTCGCCGTGCGACAGCACACGCGGCAGCCGGCCATCGCCGCTGGGAGCTCGCAATGACGCGGCCGGATCAGCTTCCACGGCGCCGCTGCGTCGCAGCCAGTCGAAGTAGCGGCGCACCCCGGCCACCTTGCGGGCCACGCTGCGTCGGGCGAACTGGCGTGTGGTGAGGAAGGCGACATATCGGCGCAGCACGAGGCGATCCACTTCACGTGGGGTCTCGATGCCGAGGCGCCGGGCCCAATCGACGAAGTTGGCCACATCGCTGCGGTAGGCCGCAACGGTGTTGGGAGACGACGCAGTGAGCGACGCCACGAAGTCGTCCACGCGCCACGAGGCAGTGTCAGGCGTGGCGAAACCAACGCGTTCGTCGACCTGATGTCCAGCCACAGACAACGAAAGTACCCGGTTTGCAGCGTCAGTGTGCGGAGCCTGGTTCCGAAGGACCGATCGCCTCGAACCATCCGTTCACCTGATGCAGCCATCCATGCACCTCCAATCGGGCAAGTGACATCGCGCATTCGACGAATGATCGCCCGCTCAGCACGCTGCACTGCTCCAGCGTGCGCGGTTCTGCGCAGACCCCGAGCATCGCCAAGTCGGCACCGCGTGGCCTGGGCCGTGGGTCGTACACGGCGCCGCCCGCGCGACGCGAGTCCAGCCCGAGCGCAACGAGGACGTCGGTGGCGTCGATGGCCACGGGCGACCCGTCGCGGACAAGATCGTTGGTGCCGCGAGCGGCGCGATTGTGCACCGAGCCGGGCACGGCCATCACCATCACGCCACGGAGCTTGGCCTCGCCCACGGTCAGCAGCGAACCACCGGTCTCCCGGGACTCCACGACCACGAGCACCTCGCTCATCGCGGCGATGATCCGGTTCCGCAGTGGGAAGCGGTGGGCCTCCGGCGCGGTGCCAGGCGGCGCTTCGGAGACCAGCGCGCCGCGCTCTGCAACGGATTCCCACAGTGCCCGGTGCTCACGCGGATACACGACGTCGAGTCCGGACGCCACCACCCCCAGCGGCGCAGCGCCGTCGGCAACGGCGAGCGCACCGCGGTGCGCGCAACCGTCGATGCCGCGGGCCAGCCCGGACACGACGTGCACGCCGGACGCCGCCAGATCGCTGCCCAACGACGTGGCCGTGGCCCGGCCGGCTGCGGTTGCGTTGCGGGTACCCACAACACCGACCCGGCGCCCGCCCAGCGCTGCGAACGAACCGCGCACGAACAGCACGGGCGGTGGCACCGGATCTGCTGCGAGCTGAGCCGGGTAGTCATCCGCCCCGCGCACGAGTACCTGGATGCCATGGTCCATGCAGCTGTCCCACACCAACGCCGGCGGGCGCCGTTCGAGACCGGCTCGCCACGCTGTGAGCAAGCCTTCGATGGCGAACAGCTTGGCGACGATCCGGCTCGGCGGTACCTCGCCGCTGATCATCGCGACGGCGTGGACCGGGTCGTTGCCCTGGAGCAGACTTGCCAGACGGCCGATGGTCATGCGGTCCAAGCCGGCCAACGCTGCGGCGAAGGCGGCGGGCGGCAGCGCCGTGCTCATGCCGCCCGCCCGCCACGCAGCGAGGACAGTCGCACGCGGAAGCTGAGCGCCATCACGAGATGCTGCTCCGTGATCGACTCGGGCCTGTTGGCGTCCAGGTCGGCCACCGTGCGGGCCACCCGCCGGACGCGGTGGTAGCCGCGCCCGGTCAGGAGGTCTCGTTCCATCTCGCTGCGCAGCATCCGCTTCGCCGCGTTGTCAAGTGGAGCAACGGTGTCCAGCAGTGGTGCCGGGATGGCGCCGTTCAGGCATCCGCTGCGCCGCATCGCCAGATCGCGGGCGGCCTCAACGCGCCGGGCCACCACTGCCGTGGACTCCCCCGGTGAACCCACGATCAGGTCCTCGATGTTCGGCCGGCCGACCGGGACGCGCAGATCGAAGCGGTCGAGCAGCGGCCCGCTCAGCCGGCGCAGGTAGCGCGCCCGCGCCCCGTCGTCGCACTCGCACGCGCCTGGCGCACCGCCCCCGCAGGGGCACGGGTTGGTTGCCGCCACCAGCAGAAAGCGAGCAGGCAGGGTGGCGCTGGCCCGGGCGCGGGCCACGCGGACCACGCCCTCCTCCAGCGGCTGACGAAGTCCATCGAGCACCGACGGCGAGAACTCGCCGAGCTCGTCCATGAACAGCACGCCGCCGTGAGCGAGCGAGATCTCCCCGGGGCGCAGCGATGCCGTCCCACCGCCGACGAGGGCGACGATGGAGCTGGTGTGATGTGGCGCTCGGAACGGAGCGCGCGTGACCAGGCCGCATGCAGGGAGCGCGACACCGGCTGCGGAGTGCACCATCGTCGCGGCAAGCGCGGTCTCCGGTTCCAGGGGAGGGAGCAGCCCACACAGGCGCTGGGCGAGCATCGTCTTACCGGAGCCTGGCGGGCCGATGAACAGCAGGTGGTGACCGCCCGCTGCGGCGACCTCCAGCGCCTGGCGGGCCAACCCCTGGCCGCTGACATCGGCGAGATCCCCAGCCGTCAGGTCCGGCAGCGGCACCGGGTCGTCCGGCGGGTCCGGCCACGGCGCGTCGCCGAGCAGACTGTCCACCACGCCCCGCAGGGTCTCGGCGACGCGGACCCGGCCACCGTCGATGACGGCCGCCTCACGATGGCTCGCCGCCGGCACCACGGGGCGTATCAGACCGAGCGCCGCAACCAGGGACACCGTGCCGGGCACGGCACGCACGGAGCCGTCGAGGCCGAGCTCGCCCACGAAACCGAATCCTTCGATGCAGCCCGCCGGGATTTGGCCGTCGGCGATCAGCACACCGATGGCGATCGCCAGGTCCAGCCCTGAGCCCACCTTGCGCTGGCTGGACGGCGCGAGGTTCACGGTCATGCGCTTGTTCGGCCAACCAAACGAGCTGGAGAGCACTGCGGCGCGAACACGGTCACGGGCTTCTCGGCAGACCTCGTCGGGCAGGCCCACGACGGTGAACCCGGGTAGGCCGGTTGAGGCATGCACCTCGACGGTGACGGGATGACCCTGTACCCCGAGCAGGGCGGCGGATGGAACGGCAGCGAACACGGCAACCTCCGATGTCGGCGGTCACAACGCTGCGACCGCATCAACTCACGGAGGGGGTACGCCCCACAACGGGACCACCATACCGTTGGATCCGGTGCCAGCAAATGGACAGGGGCGACTGCTTGACTGGGGACCATGCGTCTTTCCGCCGTGTTCCCGTCCACTGCCTTGGCGATCGTGATCGGGCTCAGCGGGTGCGGCGATGCCGCAACTCGCTCCAGCGCCAAGTTCTGCGGCGAGCTGCAGGCACACGCCAACGAGATCCAGACACCGCCGACGAAGGCCGACGAGATTCCCGCACTGATCACCCTGTACTCGAAGATGGGCGAGGTCGCGCCGCTGGAGATCGAAGGCGATTGGGAGCTCGTCTACGGCAGCCTGAAGACCGCCAACACGGTGAACGCCGCTGATCCGGCGTCGGTCCAGCAGGTCGCAGATGTCGCCTACGGCGCGCAGCAGTCGGCCACGAACGTGGCCAACTGGGCAAAGAACAACTGCAACGTGGACCTCGGCCCGATCGCGATCGTGCCAGGCGGTGCAGGAGCCGCGCCGGCCACCTCCACCACGGTGAGCACCAGCGGCTGAGCCGCCGGCGCCCAGAATCAGCAGGCCGGTTCAGCAGGCCCGGTTCAGCGGGCCCGGTTCAGCAGGCCCGGCTCAGCGGGCCGGGATCAGCGGATCTCGCCGCGCTTGACGATGACCTTGTCGACGAGGCCGTACTCCTTGGCCTCCTCGGCGGTGAACCACCGGTCGCGCTCGCTGTCGGCCTGGATCTTCTCCAGCGTCTGGCCGGTGTGGTGGGCGGTCAGTTCGGCCATCCGGCGCTTGGTGTAGGTGAGCTGCTCGGCCTGGATGGCGATGTCGGTGGCCTGGCCGCGCAGGCCGGCGAGTGGCTGGTGCATCATCACGCGGGCGTTGGGCAAGGTGAAGCGCTTGCCGGCGGCGCCGGCCGTGAGCAGGAACTGGCCCATGCTGGCCGCCATGCCCATGCACACCGTGGCGACCTCGCACGAAACGAATTGCATGGTGTCGTAGATCGCCAGGCCGGCCGTGACCGAGCCACCCGGGCTGTTGATGTACAGCCAGATGTCTGAGTTCGGATCCTCGCTCTCCAGGTACAGCAGCTGCGCGCAGAGCTGGTTGGCAATCTCGTCGTTCACGTCGCTGCCCAGCAGCACGACGCGGTTCTTGAGCAGACGATTGAAGACATCGCTGCGCGGATCGCCGCCAGCGTCGAGGGCCATGGGGGACAGAATTTCCGACATGCAGGCAGGCTACCGTCACCGGACATGGACACCGCCGCCGCACTTGCCTTCGCCCGAACCACCCACAACAGCGTGCTCGCGACCCACAAGCGCGACGGCAGGCCACAGCTCTCCAACGTCAGCCACGCCGTCGGCCCAGACGGAGTCATTCGGGTCTCGGTGACCGCCGCCAGGGCCAAGTTCGCCAACCTCAGCCGAGACCCACGGGCCTCGTTGTACCTGACCCGGGCCGACTTCATGGCGTACGTGGTCATCGAGGCCGACGTGTCCTTGGCCCCCGTGGCCGCCGATCCACACGACGCCACGGCAGACGAGCTCGTCGAGTACTACCGCTCCGTGCAGGGCGAACATCCGGACTGGGAGGACTACCGCCGGGCGATGGTTCGCGACCGGCGCACGATGGTGCGCCTCACGGCGACGCACGTGTACGGCTACGCCGGGTCCTGACCGGTGGCCCCCATGGCCGCTCGG
>JAYTSB010000464.1:0-2250 GCA_043745825.1 Actinomycetota bacterium
CGCCCGGGTCGATGGGTGCAACCGCAACCGTGGTGGCCGACGCCACGGTGTCCGGCGGCTGTTCGGGCGGGATCGTTGCCTGCGCCGCAGACGGCATCCAGAGCACTCCCGAAAGAAGCACTCCACCCAGTACTCCACCCAGTACCCCACCCAGCAGTGTCAGGGTCTCGCCCGGCCGTCTCACTCGCCTCAACCTAGCGGCGGCCCGGCGAGCCCGCCGTCACCGACCCTGGAACAGCGGCTCCCGCTTGTCGGCGAACGCACTGATCGCCTCCACCGTGTCGCGCGTGCCGAAGTTGACGGTCTGCGCCGCGCCTTCGTCGTCGAGGGCCTGCTCCAGGCTCACGGCGAACGAGTTGTTCAAGAGGCGCTTGGTCTGGGCGAGGGCGATGGGCGGCGATGCGAGCAAACGCTTGACCCAGGCATCGACGAACCCATCGAGTTCGGCATCGGGTAGCACCCGGTTGACGAGCCCGAATTCCTTGGCCTCGGTGGAGCTGAGGATGTCGCCGAAGAAAGCAATCTCCTTGGCCACGTGCAGACCGACCCGACGCGGCAGCACCCACGAACCGCCGAAGTCCAGCGACAGCCCGCGTCGGCTGAAGATCTCCGAAAAGCGAGCGGTCTCCCCCGCAACGACAAGATCGCAACCGAACGCGAGGTTGCATCCTGCGCCCACGGCCACGCCCCGCACCTTGGCGATGGTGGGCTGGGGCAGGCGGTGCAGTGCAAGGGCGACGTCGGTGATGTGCCGCATCGACGACAACCCATGACGCGGCGGACCACCCGACGGCGGCTCCCAGAGATCGGCGCCGGCGCAAAATTCTCCGCCGGCGCCGGTGAGAACCACGACTCGGTCCTCCGTGCGTCGTGACACGTCTCGAAACGTTTCCAGCAGTTCGGTCCACAACTGCACCGTCGCCGCATTCTTCTTGGCCGGGCGGTTCAACATGATGGTCACGACCCCGTCGTGACGATCGACCTCGATGCTTTCCATGGCTTCGGACGATACTGATGCAATGGGCTACAACCCGCACCGAAAGTTCGTCCCCAAACGCGGCGACGTCGCCATCGTCGTCGCCGCGATCGCTGTGGCGGTGCTGCTCGTGGTCTGGGCCTTTGCCGGCTGACGGACCATAGGCGCTCGCAGCGCGCCCGAACGTGAGCTCAGAACGCTGCCTCGATCACGCTGACCCGCACACCGAGCACGCACACCACATCGAAGCGCACCTCCACCCCGTGCACGTCGTGGGCCGCCAACCATGCTGCCGCCAACCGGCGGATGGTGGCCTGTTTGCGCCGGTTCACCGCAGCAGCGGGTTCGCCGTATGCGTTCGAGGCGCGCGCTTTGACCTCGGCGAACACCAGGAGCTGGCCACGACGCACGACGAGATCCAGTTCGCCACCACGAACCCGCCAGTTCCGGTCGACGACCTCGAAGCCGGCCCGCTCGTACCAGCTCGCCGCCATGCCTTCGCCCCACCGGCCGCGCGCTTGGCGGGAGAGGTCTGGGTCGACATCTAGATCTCGGTGGACGGCAGCTCTTCGACGTTGACGTCCTTGAACGTCAGCACCCGCACCCTCGGGACGAAGCGGGTCTTGCGGTACATGT
Organism: Actinomycetota bacterium; assembly: GCA_043745825.1. Taxonomy (GTDB): domain Bacteria; phylum Actinomycetota; class Acidimicrobiia; order Acidimicrobiales; family Ilumatobacteraceae; genus WLMZ01. The sequence continues at coordinate 1,613 of JAYTSB010000464.1, forward strand.
CCCACACCCATGCGTCTGTCAGCACCACCTCGATCAACGGCCTCGCCGAATCGGCCACCTGGGTGACCTCGACGGAGTTGGCCAGATAGAACCGGCGCTCGGTCTCCACGGCGTAACGGAACATGGCCGCAACGTCCTGGTATTCCTGCGCAAGCTGGAGTTCTCGCTCGGCCTCGTAGTTCTCGAGATCGTCGTTACTCAACGAAGGGTGCTCTCACCGATGGCGGCGGCTGCCGACCGGATGGTCAGCGGTCGCGCTTTTCCTTGATCTTGGCCGACTTCCCAGAGCGCTCGCGCAGGTAGTACAGCTTGGCCCGGCGGACATCGCCACGGCGGACGACCTCGAGCTTGGCGACCGTGGGCGTGTGCAGCGGGAACGTGCGCTCCACACCGACGCCGTAGCTCACCTTGCGAACCGTGTAGGTCTCGGCGACGCCGCTGCCCTGGATCGCGATCACGTTGCCCTGGAAGATCTGGACGCGCTCTTTGTTGCCCTCGATGACCTTCACGTGGACCTTGACCTCGTCGCCGGGGCCGAACTGGGGCATGTCGGTGCGGAGGTACTGGTTGTCAACAAGATCGGTGGACTTCATGGCGCGGTCTTTCGTAGAACCCGGACTGAGCTGGTTTGCAGAACG
>JAYTSB010000465.1:0-2846 GCA_043745825.1 Actinomycetota bacterium
TGGCAGCGTCCGGCTGACCGTCCGTCGTCTTGTTGAGGAGTTGCCCGTGCTGGCGAACGTGAAGAACGTGTTCAAGGTCGCTGACCTGAGAAACAAGGTCCTGTTCACGATTGCGATGGTCGGCCTCTACCGGCTTGGAGTCGCCATTGAGGTGCCCGGTGTCGATCAGTTGGCGATCAGGCAGCTGCGCGAGGCCGCCCAGGGCGGCGGTGCTCTCGGATTCCTCAACCTGTTCTCCGGCGGCGCCTTCAGCAGCTTCTCGATCTTTGCGCTTGGCATCATGCCGTACATCACGGCCAGCATCATCATGCAGGTGCTCGGTGTGGTGATCCCCAAGCTGGAGCAACTCCAGCAAGAGGGTGCGGTCGGTCAGCGCAAGATCACCCAGTACACCCGCTACCTCGGCATCGGCATCGCCACGCTGCAGGCAGCGGGCCTCACGTTCATCTTCGGCCAGGGTCGTGGCAGCGCGTTCTTCGGTGCCGCCCGCAACGCACCGAATGTGAAGCTCCTGCCGCAGTTCATGCCGCGCGCGCTCCTCGTGATCATCACCCTGGTGGCAGGGACCGCACTGATCATGTGGATGGGCGAGCTGATCAGCCAGCGCGGCATCGGCAACGGCATGTCGATGATCATCTTCGCCTCGGTTGTGTCCAGCCTGCCGGTCAACTTCCTGCGCATCTGGGAAGAAGAGAGCAAGATCCTGTTCGTCCTGCTCCTCGCACTCGTCGCCGGCATCGTGGTGGCGGTCGTCCGGGTGGAGCTGGGTACGCGTCGCATCCCGGTCTCGTTCGCCAAGCGACAGGTCGGTCGTCGGATGTACGGCGGCCAGAACACCTACATCCCGCTCAAGGTCAACCAGAGCGGCGTGATCGCTATCATCTTCGCCAGCTCCGTGCTGCTGCTGCCGGTGTTGCTCACCAACGTGCTCGGCTCCGGCGAGGGCTGGCGCGGCTGGTTCACCGACAAGGTGAACCGCTACATCGTCAACAGCCAGAACGCCGTCTACGCGACGATCCTGTTCCTGTTGATCATTGCCTTCTCCTACTTCTACAACTCGATCGCATTCGATCCGATCCGCCAAGCGGACCAGATCCGCAAGCAGGGCGGGTTCATCCCCGGCATCCGTCCCGGTGCCCAGACCGAGCGCTACCTGGGCAAGGTCGTCAACCGGATCACGCTGCCGGGTGCGGTGTTCACGGCGGTCATCGCACTGATGCCGTATGCGTTGCTGTGGGTCTTCGGTGTCAAGAACTTCCCGTTCGCCGGTACCACGGTCCTCATTGCGGTCGGCGTGGCTCTCGAACTGATGCGTCAGATCGACAGCCAACTCACGCTTCGCAACTACGAGGGTTTCCTGAAGTAGTCCGTGCGATGATCCCGGGTGCGCGGCTCATCATCCTCGGCCGCCAGGGCGCGGGCAAGGGCACCCAATGCGTGCGTTTGTCGCGGCACTTCGTCGTGCCGCACATCTCCACCGGTGACATGCTGCGTGCCGCTGTGCGTGAGAAGACCCCGCTCGGTCTCGCGGCCAAGGCGGTGATGGATGCCGGAGGTCTGGTCGGCGACGAGATCATGGTGGGCATCGTCGAGGAGCGCCTCGGCCGCGACGACGCACGCACCCGCGGGTACATCCTCGACGGGTTCCCGCGCACCGTGCCCCAGGCCGTTGCCCTCGACACCATCACCGCTGAGCGTCCGCTCACGGCCGTCATCGATCTCGACGTTCCTCGCACGCTCGTGCTCGAGCGTCTCTCCGCCCGCCGGGTCTGCCGGGACTGCGGTACGAACTACATGGCCCGTGGCAACGAGCGCCAACCGTGGATCTGCGACGTGTGCGGTGGCGACGTGATGCAGCGCGACGACGACACCCCGGACGCGATCAACAACCGCCTGGACCTGTACGAAGAGCAGACCGAGCCGTTGATCGAGTTCTACGGCAGGTCCGCTCGGCTCACCGTCATCGACGGCGTGGCCACACCGGACGAGGTCTTTGCCCGGTTGACCGAAGCCGTCGAAAAGGCACGCATCCGCTGATGCGGCTGCGCTCTGGCTCCATCCCGCAGCGCACGGCTGAAGAACTGCGGCACATGCGCGCAGCGGGTCGGGTGGTGGCGGAGATGCACGACGCCATTCGCGCGGCGGCCATCCCCGGTGTCAGCACCGGCGAACTGGACCGCATCGCCCGGGAGGTGTTGGACCACCGCGGGGCGACGTCGAACTTCCTCGGCTACCACGGCTATCCGGCGGTCATCTGCGCCTCGGTGAACGACGAACTCGTGCACGGCATTCCCGGCGAACGCGTGCTGGAAGACGGCGACCTGCTCTCGATCGACTGCGGGGCCGTTGTCGACGGCTGGCACGGCGATGCCGCGTTCTCGATGGAGATCGGCACGTCCACGCGATCCACGCAGCGGCTCATCGCAGCCGCCGATGCGGCGCTCCAGGCGGCCATCGGGGCGATGGTGTCCGGCGGGCACCTCGGGGATCTCGGCGCCGCCGTCGACGCCGTGGTCTCGGCCGCCGGCTACGGCAGCCCACGCGAGTACTGCGGCCACGGCATCGGCCGGGCGATGCACGAGGAACCCGATGTCGAGAATCGCGGCCGGCGCGGCAAGGGACCTCAGCTCGCCCCCGGCGTTGTGCTGGCCATCGAGCCGATGCTCATCGGCGGCGGCGGCAACGACGTGTTGGAGCTCGACGACGGTTGGACCGTGGTCACCGCCGACGGGTCGTTCGCCGCGCACACCGAGCACACCGTCCTCGTCACCCCGAACGGCCCGGAGATCCTCACCCGCTTGTGACGCTGCCGGCGCGAGGCGCTGGTGGACTGGCACCCAGAACTG
>JAYTSB010000466.1:0-5699 GCA_043745825.1 Actinomycetota bacterium
TCTGGTGTTGAACAGCGGCCTCCCGGCGGCGGGTCCGAACAAGCAGTACTACGTGTTCGCTAACGCCAGCGGCGCGGGGCAGAAGTTCTGCGGCGCCGACGTCACGTACACGTTCTGAGGACGGCGTCGCGTCACCCCTTGGTGATGCGGCGGACTCGTTTCCAGAGCTGATCGAACGCGAGGGACACATCGGCGGCGCGGGCGCCGTAGCTGTGGATGGAGCGGCGCTCGGCGGTGGACTGGCCGACGATCACCCGCTGGGGAATGACCGGTTGCCAGATGGCCTTCTTGCCGACGATGCGGATCAGTTCCTCGTACCGACGCTCGGCCTCACCGGACACCGCCGGGACCCGGTTGACGATGACGCCGGCGAGATCGAGATCGCCGTTGTGCGCGTCCCACACCTCGTCGATCACATCGGCAACGGCGGAGATGCCGCGCAAACCGAGCGCCGAGGGCTCCACCACGATCACCGCATGATCGGCTGCGGTGAGGCCGCTCGTGGTGAGGTTGCCGAGGCTCGGTGGGCAGTCGATCAAGACCGCGTCGTAATACTCGGCGAGCGACTGCAGGGCCACGCGCAGGCGTGCCGGCTTGCCCTGCTCGCGCGCCTGGAGGCGGTTCGAGGCCGGCATCAGATGGATGTTCTCGCTCCAGGCGGATTCGAACACGGCGCTCTGCGGAGACGCCTTGCCGAGGACCTCGGCCGTGGACACCTCGATCGTCTCCGGGTCCACGCCGAGCACCCACGTGCTGGAGGCCTGCGGGTCGAGGTCGACCACCAGCACGCGGTGTCCGGCCTCGGCCGCAGCCGAGGCGAGGCCGAGCGTGACGGTGGTCTTACCGACGCCGCCCTTCTGGTTCAGCAGAGCAACGATGCGACCCATCGGCCCATGTTGTCACGTGCGCCGGACGACCACCGCAGCGTTGCCGGCCAGGATTGACTCGGCGGGCAGGGTGGGGTTGCCGGCGGCGGTGCTGAGCAGCACCTGTCCGCCCGCCAACTCCGGCACCGTTGCGGGTGCCGCGCCGAGGTTGAGGGCGACCGTGTACGTGTCTCGCGTATAGGCGATCACGTCGTCGTCGCGGGCGATCATCGCGAACCCGCCCGTCTGCAGCGCCGCATGATCGCGGCGCAGGTGCAGCAGGTTGCGGTACAGGTTGAGGATGGATGTCGGGTCGCCGCGCAGCGTGCTGACGTTGCGTTCGTCGGCGTCGGCCACGAAGGGCAGCCACGGATCGCGAGGCCAGCCGTGGCCCGGCCCGGGCGTCCAGGGCATGGGGGCGCGGCACCCGTCACGCCCGCCCGGGTCCACCACCCGGTCGGCCGGGATCTCCGCATCCACCAGGCCGAGCTCCTCGCCCTGGTACATGAACGGCGTGCCCGGAAGGGTGAGCAGCATCACGGCGGCGACTCGGGCCACGTCCTCGGAGCCCCCGTATCGCTGGCGATGACGAGGCACGTCGTGATTCGACAGCACCCAGGTCGGCCATGCAGCGCGCGGCTGGAGGTGGCTCAGCGTGGACAGGATCTTCGTGCGGAGCGTGGCCGCGTCCCATGCCGCCCAGAGGAAGCCGAAGTTGAAGGAGAGATGGAGTTCGTCGCCGTTGCCGTAGTAGGCGGCCATCTTGGCCTCGTCGAGCAGATACACCTCGCCCACGCACGCACGGTCGCCGGGATACTCCTCGAGCACGCGCCGGATCCTGCGGATTCGCTCGTGCGTGGCGGCCACGTCGTTGAAGGGCACGTGGGCGAGGCCCTTGGCGACGGCACGCTCAGGATCGTCGCGGTCCAGTTCCTTGCCGATCAGATGGACCACATCCATGCGGAACCCGTCGACGCCACGGTCCAGCCAGAACCGCAGCGTGTCGTGCATCGCCGCCTCCACCGCAGGTTCGTCCCAGTTCAGGTCGGGCTGCTGCTGCAGGAACAGGCGGAGGTACCACTGGTCGCGGGTGGCGTCGTGGTGCCAGGCCGTCTCGCCGGGTGGGAACGCCGCCATCCAGTTGTTCGCCGGCTCGTCGCGCCAGACGTACCAGTCGGCCCGCGGGTTCGTGCGGCTGCTGCGGCTCTCCGTGAACCAGGGATGCTCGTCGCTGGTGTGGTTCGGCACCCAGTCCAGCATCAGCCGAATCCCACGGGCGTGGCAGTCGGCAATGAGCGCGTCCATGTCCGCAAGGGTCCCGAAGACTGGGTCGATGTCGCAGTAGTCGCTCACGTCGTAGCCGAAGTCGGCCATCGGCGACCGGAACACCGGTGACAGCCAGAGGACCTCGACACCCAGCCACTGGAGGTGGTCCAGCCGACTGCGGATTCCCTGCAGATCGCCCACGCCGTCGCCGCTGCCGTCCGCAAAGCTGCGTGGATAGATCTGGTACACCACCTTGGATTGCCACCACGGTGGGGCGTCGGCGGGATGGTTCGGCGAGGTCGGATCCATGACATCGGATCGTAGGTGCTCGGGTGTATGGTGCCGCTTGTGGCGGGCGGTCGCTCGCCATCGGGGCAGCGTGGCCCCGCTCCCAGGGGGGTGTCCGATGACCGACACGGTCGAACGGAAGCCGGCTGCTGAAACGATCACTCGCGTCGTGGTTCGCTTCGCCGGCGATTCCGGAGACGGCATGCAGCTGACGGGTGACCGATTCACCTCATCGAGCGCCATCTTCGGCAACGATCTGTCGACGTTGCCCGACTTCCCGGCCGAGATCCGCGCCCCTGCGGGAACCGTCAATGGGGTTTCCAGCTTCCAGGTGCAGATCAGCGACCACGACATCACCACACCCGGTGATGCGCCGGGCGTGTTGATCGCGATGAACCCGGCGGCGCTGAAGGCCGACCTCGCGCGGTTGGAGCAGGGTGGCCTGCTCATCGTGAACCGGGATGCGTTCGTGGAACGCGACCTGCAGAAGGTGGGCTACACCACCAACCCGCTCGACGACGGCTCGCTGAGCAACTACCGGGTGGTGGAGGTACCGATGACCTCGCTCACCATCCAGGCCACCGTGCCGCTCGGTGTCAAGAACCGCGATGCCGAACGGTCCAAGAACTTCTTCGCCCTCGGCCTGGTGTCATGGCTGTTCTCACGGCCCCGCCAGTCCACGCTCGACTGGATCGCAACACGGTTCAAGGACGAGCTGATCCGCTCCGCCAACACCGCCGCATTCAACGCCGGGTTCCACTTCGGAGAAACCACCGAGCTGCTCGATCACGCGTATCAGATCGAGTCTGCCCACATGCCCGCCGGCGAGTACACGAACATCTCCGGCAACACGGCGCTGGCATGGGGCCTCGTCGCCGCCGGCCAGCTCGCCAAGTTGCCCGTGTTCCTCGGCAGCTATCCCATCACCCCGGCGTCGGACATCCTCCACGAGCTGTCCAAGAACAAGCACTTCGGGGTACGCACGGTGCAGGCCGAAGACGAGATCGCCGCGGCCGGGATGGCTCTCGGAGCCGCCTTCGCCGGGCACCTCGGGGTCACCACCACCAGCGGCCCCGGTGTGGCCCTGAAGAGCGAGACGGTGAGCCTGGCGGTGTCGCTGGAGTTGCCGATGCTGCTGATCGACATCCAGCGTGGTGGCCCGTCCACGGGACTGCCCACCAAGACCGAGGCCGCGGATCTGAACATTGCGATGTTCGGTCGTCATGCTGAGGCGCCGCTGCCCATCATCGCCGCGTACAGCCCGAGCCATTGCTTCCACGCAGCCATCGAGGCGGCACGCATCGCGCTGAAGTACCGCACCCCGGTGATCCTGCTGTCGGACGGCTACATCGCCAACGGCTCAGAGCCGTGGCTGTTGCCGAACGCCGACGAGCTGCCGGACATCTCCGTGCCGTTCACCACGGAGTTGAACCACACCGCACCCGACGGCACGCCCGAGTACTGGCCGTACCTGCGCGATCCGGAGACGCTCGCACGTCCGTGGGCCGTGCCCGGCACGCCAGGGTTGATGCATCGCGTCGGCGGGCTGGAGAAGCAAGACGGCAGCGGCGACATCGACTACACGCCCGCCAACCACGAGCGCATGGTTCGCCTCCGTGCCGCGAAGATCGCCGGCATCGCCGACGACATTCCGCTCGTCGACGTGATCGGCGATGACGACGCCGACGTGTGCATCCTCGGTTGGGGCTCTACGTGGGCGGCCATCGATGCCGCCGTCCAACGCAGCCGCCGGCGCGGCACGAAGGTGGCCTGGGTGCATCTCACCCACCTCAGCCCGCTGCCCAAGAACCTAGGTGACGTGCTGCGCTCGTTCCGCACCGTGTTGGTCCCCGAGCTCAACCTCGGCCAACTGTGTCGCATCGTCCGTGCCGAGTTCCTGGTCGACGCGAAACCGATCTCCAAGGTGCAGGGCCTGCCATTCACCTCCGGCGAGTTGGAAACTGCGCTGGATGCGGCCGTCTCGGCCCTGGCAACGGACGAATCTCATTGCGCCGATTCCGATTCAGGAGCTGCGTCATGAGCGACGGCATCCCACTCAACACCATCCCACTCACCACCATCCCACTCACCACCAAGCCCACGACCAAGCGCGACTGGACCAGCGACCAAGAGGTCCGCTGGTGCCCGGGATGCGGTGACTACGGCATCCTGCTCGCCGTGCAGACGCTCATGCCCGAGCTGGACGTGCAGCCGGAGAACACCGTGTTCGTGTCGGGCATCGGGTGTTCCAGTCGGTTCCCGTACTACATGAACACGTACGGCATCCACAGCATCCACGGGCGCGCTCCGGCGATTGCCACGGGCATCGCCGTTGCCCGGCCCGAACTGGACGTGTGGGTGATCACCGGCGACGGCGACGCGTTGTCGATCGGCGGCAACCACCTCATCCACGCACTTCGTCGCAACGTGAACCTGACGATCCTGCTGTTCAACAACCGGATCTACGGGCTCACCAAGGGCCAGTACTCGCCGACGTCGGAGATGGGCAAGGTCACCAAGTCGACCCCGATGGGCTCGATCGACCATCCGTTCAACCCGCTCGCGGTCGCCCTCGGGGCAGAGGCCAGCTTCGTGGCCCGCACCCACGACCTCGATCGCAAGCACATGATGGAGACCTTCCGCGCCGCCCACGCCCACCGGGGCGCCTCATTCGTGGAGATTCTGCAGAACTGCAACGTCTTCAACGACGATGCGTTCGAGCCGGTCACCGGCCGCAAACACCGCACCGAGATGATGATCGACCTCGTCCACGGCGAGCCGATCCGATTCGGCGCCGACGGCCACGCCGGGGTGGTGATGGGCGCGGACGGCCAGCTGCGAATCGTGGAGGTCGCCGACGTGGGTGAGCATGCGCTCCTCGTGCACGACGCCCGCCGCGAGGACCCCAGCCTTGCCTTCGCGCTGGCGCGGCTGTCCTCGGAGGCCAACATCGCGGGTGGTGTCTGGTCGCCGATGCCGTTCGGGGTGTTCCGCGATGTGGAGCGGTCGGACTACGGCACCATGGTCGATGGCCAACTGGCCCAGGCAGCACAATCGAAGGGCCCAGGTGAGCTGCGAGATTTGCTCCGATCTGCCGGAACATGGCAGGTCACGTAAGATCTCACGCTGAGGTCTCGCCCGTCGGATCCGTCAGGTTGCACGCTGCAAGCGGTAGGATCGTCCCCGATGTATTTTCTCTAGATTCGGAGCCCTACCGTGAAGAAGGGTCGTCATCGTCGCTTCGAAGAAGCGCGCAAGCTGAAGCAAGCTGGTCCCAGC
>JAYTSB010000467.1:0-5323 GCA_043745825.1 Actinomycetota bacterium
GTTCCCGTACTTCCGAATTCACACCCACCGTTTCAGTTGGGGTGTGCGTTGATCGCAACCGAGTTCACCACCCACCAGGTGATGATCGTTGCGGCAGCGATCTGCTTCTCGGCAATGGTGACCGCTGTGGCGGGGTTCGGGTTCGGCCTGATGTCCGTGCCGTTGATGAGCTTGGCGATCGATCTGCACAGCGCAGTCATCGTGTCGTCGATCGTTGCCGTGCTGGCCAACGGGGTCCAGACCTATCTCTACCGAGCCGTGCGCGACCGACAGCTCGCCAACCGGCTCGTGCTGGCCTGCTTCCTCGGTCTGCCGTTCGGTTACGCGATCTACGACCTCGTCAGCGATCGTGTCCTGCGAATCGCGCTCGGCATTGGTGTGATCGTCGCTGTCGCCGCCCTTGGGCGCGGGCTCAACCTGTCCCATCTCGGCACCCGCATCGACTGGGTGCTCGGCTTCATGAGTGGCGTGTTGAACACGTCCATCTCCACCAGCGGTCCGCCGCTCGTGTTCGATCTGCAGGCCCGCAAGCTCGCTCCGGAGCCGTTCCGGGCGACCATCAACTACGTGTTCCTCGGCAGTGGGCTGCTCGGACTCGCACTGTTCGCCGTCGGCGGAAAGATCCATGTGCACGAGCTGCGTGCCGGTCTGATCGCGACGCCGGCGCTGGGTGTGGGCATGCTCCTGGGGCTGCCGTTGCGCAAGCGGTTCTCGCCCGAGCGCTTCCGCGTGCTCGTCCTCGTGCTGCTGCTGGTGAGCGCTGCAGCGGCCGTTGCGAAGGCGTTCACGTGACGGGCTGCCTGCGAGACTGAGCCGTGCTCGCTCCCGCCCTCGTTTGCACGCTCATTGCGGCTCTCGTCAATTGGTCGACGCGCGTCCGCCCGAACGTACGGCTGGAGACGATCTCCAAACCGCTCACCACGATCCTCGTCATCTGGGTGGCGATCGCGGCCGATGGCCCACGGGCTGCAACCATCCTTGCGGTGATCGGGTTGGTCTGCTGCCTGGCCGGTGACATCGCCCTGCTCGACGTCGTCGACCGGTTCGTCGTGGGCCTGGCGGCCTTCCTCATCGGTCACGTCGTGTTCATCGCGATGTTCGCGACGCTCCACCTCGATCGCCCCAGCTGGGGCATCGTGGCCGCCGTCGTGCTGGCCGTACACGCCGGGGTGATCGGCCGGCGGATCGTGGCCGGGGCCACCGGCCAGGACCGCGCGTTGCGGATCCCGGTCACCACCTACCTGGTGGTGATCAGCGCGATGACGGTGGTGGGCGTGATGACCGGACGCTGGTGGGCCATCGCCGGCGCGGTGGCGTTCGTGGCCAGTGACACGGTGCTGGGTTGGCGAGCGTTCGTGCGCGAGCACGCCTGGATGGCGCTTGCGGTGATGGTGACGTACCACGCCGCGCTGGTGGGTTTGGCGCTGTCGTTGCAACCGGTGTGAGCGGTGATCAGCCGCCTCCGCCGAACCACTGCATCCAGGCGTCTCGCGTCTTCGGCTTGAACACGTAGTTGTCCTCGCGCAGCGCGCTCATCGTGCCGCTCATCGGCAATGAATACATGTGCCCGGGGTAGACGATGGTGTCGTCCGGCAAGCCTGCCAGCCGCTGCAGGCTCTCGAACATCAGCTCGGGGTTGCTGCCGGGCAGATCCGTGCGCCCACAGCCTTCGAGGAACAGCGTGTCGCCCGAGACCAGGCGCCCCTCGACGAGGAAGCACTGGCTGCCGGGCGTGTGCCCCGGCGTGTGCAGCAACTGGATCTCGATGCCACCGACGCGCACGATGTCGCCGGAGTCATGCTGGGCGAGATCGGTGGCGGACAGTCCGGTTGTGCGTTGCACCCAGGGCATCTCGTCGCTCTGTACGTGGATCGGGCACGGGCATCGATCCAGCAGCGTGGACACGCCCTCGATCGTGTAGCCCATCATCGAACCGCCGACGTGGTCGGCGTGGTAATGCGTGGCAAGCACCCCCGCGACATGCATGCCATCGGCCTCGACCGTGTCGACGAGATCGTCGACCGCGTAGGCGGGATCGACGAGCACGACCTCGCTCGTGGCCCGGTCACCGATCGCGTATACGAAGTTGACCATCTGGCGAGCAATGGGGTCTGCCGTGGCGAAGTCGCGGCCGGACAGGAGTTGGCGGAAGTACAGCGTGGATTCGCTCACCGGGCCACGCTACTTCGGGATGCCGTGACCGGGTCGGGTCGCCGGGCGACGCCTACGATGACGGCCGATGAACCCAGCCGCGCTGACCCTCTCCGAGCTGCGGCCCGGCCAGATCATTCCGTTCGGTGGGGACCGCGTCGCCACGGTTCCGGCCGGGCTTGCCGAGGTGTTCCGGGCTGGCGACCGGTTGGTGGTGATGCAGGACAGCGGCGCGCTGCTGCACATCCCGGCAGCTGCGCATCTGCTCGTGAGCGCCGCAGTGGGGTCGGCCCATCGTGCGTTCGTCGATCTCGCCGAGGTCGACGACGAGCAGATCACCGAGTTCTACGCGGCATTCGCAGCACGCCTCGGCGACGACGACGCCTTCGCCGAGATCCTCGCGGCCAACGACGCAGATGTCACCGACGCCTCCCGCCGGGGCCGCTCCACCACACGCCTCGTGCTCTCCGCAACGATGCGCACCGACATGATTGCCGGCCTGCACGTGTGGCGTGACACCGCTGTCGACCGTGGCATGGTGGTGGACGCCGTCGCGCACGATGGTTGGTCGGTGACGTCGCGCCGCGCTCCACTCGGTGTCGTGGGCTTCGTGTTCGAGGGCCGCCCGAACGTGTTCGCGGACGCCACGGGCGTGCTGCGCTCCGGGAACACAGCCGTGCTGCGCATCGGTGGTGATGCCCTCGGCACGGCGCGAGCGATCATGGATGTCGCAGTGCGTCCCGCGCTCGTGCAGGCGGGTCTGCCGACCGACGCCGTGGTGTTGCTGGACTCCCCGACGCGCGCCACGGGTTGGGCCCTGTTCGGCGATGCCCGGCTCGGCCTCGCCGTGGCACGCGGTTCTGGTGAGGCTGTCGCCCAGCTCGGTGCGGTGGCCCGCCAGGCAGGCGTGCCGGTGAGCCTGCACGGCACCGGCGGCGCCTGGATGGTGGCGTCCGCTGCTGCCGATGTCCACCACTTCGCCCGGTCCGTGCGGCACTCCCTCGACCGCAAGGTGTGCAACACGCTCAACGTGTGCTGCATCGTGCGGTCGCGTGCCGATGGGCTCGTGCCCGTGTTCGTCGAGTCGCTGCGGGAGGCCGCCACCGCCCGGCAGACGTCGGCACGGCTGCACGTGCTGTCCTCGAGTCGCGATGCGGTGGACGCAAGGTGGTTCGACGAGTCCGTCACGATCCAGCGCGCCGGCGGATCCGCGGTGGAGCTGTTCGCCACCACGATCGAGGTGGACGATCTGGCCACCGAGTGGGAGTGGGAGGGTTCGCCCGAGGTCAGCCTGGTGGTCGTCGAGGACCTGGAAGAGGCCGTGGCGCTCTGCAACACCCACAGCCCGCGCCTTGCTGCGTCGCTGATCAGCACCGACCCGGCCGAGCACCGCCGGTTCTACGCCACCTGCGACGCGCCGTTCATCGGCAACGGCTTCACCCGATGGGTCGACGGTCAGTTTGCGCTCGATCGACCCGAGCTTGGATTGTCCAACTGGGAGAACGGCCGACTCTTCGCACGCAGTGCCGTGCTCTCCGGCGACTCGGTGTTCACCGTGCGGATGATCGCCGACGTCACCGACAGCGAGCTCCACCGATGAGTCCGACACGATGAGGCCGACACGATGAGGCCGACACGATGCCGGTGGCAGTCCACGACCTGGCTCGTGGTGGTTGTCGCCCTGGCCGGGTGTTCGTCCGCAGCGGCCGGGGTGTCCGGCGAGCGGTCCACCCGGACGGGCTCCTCGCCAACGGCCACGTCCGTTTCCGACGCGAACGGCACCACGGACACCACGGGCACCGGCACGACCGACACCGCCATTCCCGAGACCAGCACGGGTGGAACGGACACCCCTGACACCGGCACGGCCGGTACCACGGACGGGGTCAGCGGGGTGGGCGACGTCCTGTACCCGGACCTCGGCAATCCGGGCATCGACGTCGACCACTACGCCGTGGCGGTCTCCTTCGACAGGGCCTCGGGCGAGATCGACGGGGTCGTCGCGTTGACCATTACGGCCGCCGAGGACCTCGCTGCCTTCACTCTCGATTCGGTGGTCTCGATGTGTCCGAGGTACAGGTGAATGGGGTGGACGCCGAGTTCACGGTCGACGATCCCGAACTGCGCGTCGCGCTGCGCGAGCCCGTGCCGGCCGGTGAGCAGTTCGAGGCGGTGGTCACCTATCGCGCCCAGGCCAACGACGGCACGATCGCAGCGGGGATCTCGGCCGGCTGGTTCGAGACCGAGAACGGCTCGTTCGTGCTCGACGAGCCCGATGGGGCGCGCACCTGGCTCCCGAGCAACGACCACCCCAGCGACAAGGCCACGTATCACTTCACGATCCGCGTGCCCACCGGGGTCTCCGCCGTCGCCAACGGTTCGCTCGTCGGCCACGACAGCACATCCGACGGTGAGGTGTGGGAGTGGGACCAGCCCGAGCCAATGGCGACCTACCTCATCCAACTGCTCACCGGTCCGCTCGACATCGTCACGGGCACGGCGCCGAACGGGGTGCCGATGGTGAGCGCGTTGCAGTCGGGCGACCAGTCGCTGATGCAGCCGTACCTCGACTCCACCGCGGCCCAACTCGACTTCTTCGACGACTGGTTCGGGCCGTACCCGTTTGCCAGCTACGGCCTGGCGATGACCGACGGGTACATCGGCGGCGCGATGGAGGAGCAGGGCCGGTCGCTGTTCAGCCGCAGCGACTTCGCAAGCGGCGAGAGCGACGTGACCAGCGAGCTGCTGCTGTCCCACGAGTTGACCCACCAGTGGTTCGGTGACGTGGTGAGCCCGGCCGTGTGGAGCGACATCTGGCTCAACGAGAGCTTTGCGACGTACGGACAGTGGATGTGGCTGGATCACCTCGGCTACGGCACGGTGGACCACTACGCGGACCAGAGCCTGGTCCAGCGGCGCGGCAGTCGTGAGGCCACGGGCTCGCCGAGCGTGAGAGGCCTGTTCGGCTTCGAGGTCTACGAGGGTGGCGCCGTGGTGCTGCAAGCGCTGCGGCGCACCGTCGGTGATGCTGTCTTCTTCGCCACGCTACGTAGATGGGTGCAGGACAACCTCGACACCTCGCGCACATCGCAGGACTTCATCGAGCTGGCGAGCAAGCAGGCCGGCACTGATCTGACCGAGTTCTTCGACACGTGGTTGTACTCGGCGGAAG
>JAYTSB010000468.1:0-1562 GCA_043745825.1 Actinomycetota bacterium
ACTGCGCGCCTCAGATGTGCGGTCGCTGCGTCCGGCTCGGACGACTCCAGCGACATGCCGAACGCATAGGCGCTCTGGGCGAGTGCGCTCGGTGCACCACACGCGAGGGCTGCTGCCTGGGCCTCACCGGCGAGTGCGGCGCCCCGGACGGGGCGTCCCATCGTGGTCTCGGCGATCGACCGCATGTACAGCGCGTGGGCCAGCCGCGCCTGGTCTCCGCTCGACCTCGCCAAGGCGATCATCAGATCCATCCAGCGTTGCCCCTCGCTTGTGTGGCCGAGGTAGAAATGCGCGTTCGCAAGGGTGCGTTCGGCGAGCCCGCTGCTCGGCACCTCGAGTCGCCGGGCCGCTTCCACGGCGTCGTCGGCCACATCGATCGCGGCGGCGAGGTCTCCCCGCACGAACTGGCCGTAGGCCACCGTGGCGAGCACGGCCGGGAATCCAGGATGGCCGGCAGCGGCGGGCATGCGTGCCGTGGCGGAGGCCCAACCGGTGAGCTCAGAACGCATCCGCCGGATGGCGTACTCGCGCAGGGCCACCACGAGCCGCACCGCCGTGTCGACGTCACCTGTCTGCGCGGCACGCGAGTGCACGGCGCGCAGGTTGTCGAAGTCGCGCTCGACGCACGTGCTCCAACGAAGCTCGTCGGGGCCGTCCATACCTGCGGCAGCGAGCTCGCACAGCTCGAGGAACCACGTGCGATGGAGTTGGGAGCGTGCGTCGCTGTCGCCTGTGGCGGCGGCCAGCTGTCGCTGGGCGAACGCGCGGAGCGTCTCCAGCAGTTGGTAGCGAGGCTCTTCGAAGTCGACAACCTGCACCATCGACTTGTCGACCAGCGAGAAGAGTGTGCTCGACACGTCACGCCCTTCGTCGCCACAGATCGCCTGCACGGATGGCAGGTTGAAGCTGCCCGAGAACACCGCCAGCTCGCCGAACAGTCGCTGCGCGTCAGGCATCAGCAGCGTGTACGACCACTCCACCATGTTCTGCAGGCTCTGGTGGCGCCGCTCACCGGAACGAGCGACGGCGCTGAGCAGCTCGAGGCGTTGGTCGAGGCGTTCGATGATGCCGGCTGGGCTCAGCGAGCGGAGGCGCACGGCGGCCAGCTCGATAGCCAGCGGCAGGCCGTCGAGACGCCGGCACAGCTCGGCGATCACCGGTTGCAACTCGGGCGTTGCGGTGAAGCCGGAGCGGGCCGATGTCGCTCGCTCGATGAACAGTTCGACCGCCGGTGACGCCTCACCTGGGGCTCCCACGGCCAGCGGTGCGACGACCGAGACCACCTCACCGGGAATGGAGATGGGTTCGCGCGATGTCATCAAGAGTTGCAGTTGCAGGCATTCGGTGTTCAACCGCCGGGCGAGTGCTGCCACGGCGTCGATGACGTGCTCGCAATTGTCCAGCACGACCAAACGGTGGTGCTCGCGGAGCACATCGACGAGCGTCTCGTCGATCGTGCGGTGCTGGCGCTGCTGCACGTCGAGGGCCGTGGCGACACTTGCAGCGACGTCCGCTCCCTCGTGCAACACGGCGAGCTCCACGAACACGGCGGGCTCCGAGAA
>JAYTSB010000469.1:0-7409 GCA_043745825.1 Actinomycetota bacterium
CTGCGCCACATCGAGCGCGCTCGCGTGCTGTGCGTGATGGTGGACCTCGCCGCCACCGACGGTGTCTCGCCCGACGAGCAGGAACGAATCCTCCTGAAGGAGCTGGGTGATTACGACGCGGAGATGCTCGAGCGCCCGCGCGTCGTGGTGGGAACCAAGAACGACGTCGGTGCGGACACGCCGTGGCATGGTCTGCGCATCAGTGCCTACACCACCGAGGGCATCCGCACACTGGTGGCCAAGCTCGCCGAACTGGTGCAACAGGCCCGCTCAGTGCAACCCGATCGGGAGGGTGTCGTCATCATCCGCCCCGAGGTCGACGGCTCGGTCGTGGAGCGCGTGGGCGAGGGCCAGTTCCGGGTGCGTGGTCGCAACGTAGAGCGCGTCGTTGCGCTGAACGACGTCACGACGCCCGAAGCGCTCAACTGGATCGACGATCGGCTGAAGAAGCTCGGCGTCGACCGCTTGCTCAGCCGCGCCGGCGCGCAAGAGGGCGACATCATCTGGATCGGGGACTTCAGCTTCGAATACGAGCCCGATCTCTGATGCGGGTCATCGCCAAGGTCGGGACGTCGTCGCTCACGGATGCGGCGGGCGTCATCCAACGTGACGTCATCGCATCGCTGTGCGATCAACTCGCCGCGCTGCGCAAGCACGGCCACGAGGTCGTACTGGTCAGTTCCGCCGCCATCTCGGCGGGTGTGGCGGCGCTGCAGCTGCCGGCCCGACCCACCGACGTGCTCACCCTGCAGGCCCTCGCCGCCGCCGGCCAGCCGCGACTGATGGAGCAGTACATCCGCGAACTGGGCCGTCACAATCTGGTCGCTGCGCAGGTGCTGTTGGTGCCGCACGACTTCGCCAACCGGCGGCAATATCTCCACGCCCGCCAGACCCTGGCGCGCCTGCTGGAGCTGGGCTGCGTGCCCATCGTCAACGAAAACGACACGGTCGCCAGTGACGAGATCCGCTACGGCGACAACGACCGCATCGCCGCGCTCGTGGCCCACAACGTGAGCGCCGATCTGCTCATCCTGCTGACCGATCTGCCCGGCCTCTACACCGCTGATCCGCGCACCGATCCCACCGCCGAGCTGATCACCGAGGTCGCTGCGAACGATCCACTGCTGGCGGTGACGGCGGGCTCCACCGGCACCGACCGCGGCAGCGGCGGTATGGCCTCCAAGCTGCAGGCCGCCCGTCTGGCCAGCTGGTCCGGCGTGCAGGCGGTCATCGCCCAGGCGTTGCGACCAAACGTACTGGTCGACGCGGTGAACGGCGAGCCAGTGGGCACCCGGTTCGCGCCCAGCGATCGGCGCTTGCCGGCGCGCAAGCTGTGGATCGGCTTCGCCAGCAACGTGCAGGGATCGGTGACCGTCGACCTCGGTGCCTACCGGGCCCTCGTCGAGCGGGGCACGTCACTGCTGCCGGCCGGTGTGGTGGATGTGCGGGGCGACTTCCACGAGGGCGCGACGGTGGAGATCTGCACCCCCGACGGCGTGGTCTTCGCCCGTGGCATGGCCGTGTCGTCGGCCGATGTCGTGCAGGGATCCGCCGGCAAGAGCACCCGCGACCTCCCGGCTCGGGTGGCTCATGAGGTCGTCCACCGTGACGATCTCGTCCTCCTGCCCCACTGACCGGTGATTCTCTGAAGGTATGTGCCCGCACAGCGGGCACATACCTTCGCGGAACTCGGGGTTCGGGCGCGCGGTCAGGTGGCGGGGCGGGGCTCTTCGGCGGGCGTGGCCGTCGCGGTCGGAATCTCGGCTGCAGCCGGTGCCGCATTCAGACCGAGCTCTTCGCGCAGCTGACTGAGCCGGCCCTGGGCCTCGACGTTCGCAGTGGCCATCTCGATCTCCTGGATGCGGCTGTCGACCGAGGTCTCCTGCAGCTCCGACGATGCCTGGGCCTTGGCGTAGCGAGCTTCGATCTTGTCGCTGACCTCCTTCAGCGTGGGCACGTCGTCGCCGACGGTCTCGCTGAGCTGGTTCATCGCGGCGTTCATCTGCTCCTGCATCTTGGCCTGCTCGAGCTGAGAGAGGAGCTTGTTCTTCTCGGAGAGCTTCTGCTGCAGCAGGCGACTGTTCTGGGCGACCGCTGCCTTGGCCTGGTCGGAGGCTTGGGTGGAATTCATCACCATCGCCTTCAGGCCCTCGACGTCTCGTTCAACGGTGATCAGCTGGTTGGCGATGGTCTCGGCCGCGCCGTTGTACTGCGTGGCCTTCGCCGTGTCGCCGGCCTTGGCGGCATCTGCTGCCATGATCAGGGCTTGGCGAGCATTGCCGTTCAGCTTCTCCAGCTCTGCCATCTTCGCGTTGAGACGGATCTCGCTCTGCTTCTGGGTGGCGATGACGTTGACGGCCTGCTCTTTCAGCCGGCGGTGCTGATCCTGCGCCTCCGTGAGGGCCTGCTCGAGCTGGATGGCGGGGTCGGCTCGGTCGTTGAAGTCCTTGTTGAACTTTGCGCCGATGTACTTCCACCACTTGCTGAACAGTTTGAACATGGCGCGATACTAGACGGCCGAATCGATCGGTCGGCGCGGCCGCAACCGGTTTCTCAGCAGCTCCAGCTCCGGTGCGCGCAGTCCGAGCAGCACGGCCACGTAGACACCCGCACCGATGATCGTGCCCGCCAGCGTGCGCACCACGGCACCCGGACCGGAGTTGCTGCCCACCACGCGGGCCACAGCCCACACGACCTCGGCCATGACGATGCCGGCGACCAGCATCCGCCAGAGGCTCTCGTAGACAGGCCACAGAGCGAAGCCGGTCACCTTGTAGCTCAGCACCAGCAGTGCGAGCACTGCGCTGATGAGGTAGGCGACGCCGAACGACAGCCCGAGTCCGAGCACGCCGTAACGGCGGACGAGCACGAAGGCGAGGATGATGTTGATCGCGTTCTCGAACAGGTTGATGATGAAAGGGGTGCGCGCATCCTGATGCGCGTAGAAGGCGCGCAGCGTGAACAGGTACACGCTGAAGCCCACCAGTCCGATCGCGAAGCCGGCAAGTGCACGGCTCGTGTTCAGCGCGGCGAGCGCGTCGAACTTTCCGTGCTGGAGGATGCCGCCGATGATCGGCCGGCGCAGCACGAACAGGCCGAGCCCAGCAGGCACTGTCAGCAGTGCCACCATGCGAATGCCGAGCGAGGATTGGTCGATGAAGCTGGCCCTGTTTCGCCGCACCACGTTGCGCGCCATCTCCGGCTCGAACGTGGTCGCGATGGATACGGCCAGCAGCCCGTGTGGCAGCACGAAGAACGTGAACGCCTTGGTGTATGCGTCCGCCTGGCCAGGGCCGCGGCTGAGCGCGAGGTTCTGGACGACGATGATCGCAATCTGGTTGGCCACGGCGTAGCCGAGAGTCCATCCGGAGAGCCTGGCCAATTGCTTGACCGCGGGATGACGCAGGTTGGTGCTGATTCGCAGGGGTACGCCGGCCGCTTTCATCGCCGGGTACAGCGCGAATGCCATCGTGGCGATGCCGAGCGTGGCGCCCAGCCCCAGCGTGAAGCGCAGCGACGAGTTCGTCAGAACGTCGCCGATCACCGGTGTCTGGTGGTCCATCACCGACGGCACCGCAAGCAGGCTGGCGACGATGACGACGTTGGCGAGCACGGGTGCCCACGCCGCGGCAAAGAAGCGCCGTCGGGCGTTCAGCAGAGACGTGCCGATGGCCGAGAGGCCGTAGAAGAAGATCTGCACCAAGAAGATGCGGGCGAGCGCCGTACCGACGGCACGGTACTGGGTGGCGTCCACCTTCGGGTTGAGCGAGTACAACCGGAAGATCAGCGGCGCGGCGAGGACAGCCACCACGGTCAACAGGCTGATCGCGATGATCGACACCGTGATCACCGCACGGGTGGCCTCATCGTCCTCGCGCTCGAACTGCTTGGTGAACATCGGCACGAGGCTTGCCGACAGCACGCCACCGAGGAGCAACTCGTAGATCGTGTTCGGTGTGCTGTTGGCGCCGTTGTACACATCGGCCAACGACGTCTGACCTACCACGAAACCGAGCACCATCACGCGGATCAGGCCGGTGACGCGGCTGAGCAGCGTGCCCATCGCCACCACGACGTTCGACCGCAGCAAGCCGTCCGACGGGATCGACGTCGTCACGAGCCGCTCACTGCTGAGGTCGCGACTGCGGCCGTTGCTCAGTTGCTTCGGGCAGAGCGGTGCCCAACGGAGAGACGTCGCCTCGTTCGGCCCGCTGCGTGTCGTCGATGGCCAGGCGCAGGCCCTCCAACTCGCTCACGAGATCGTTGACGTCGTTGCCGAGCACGCCGCTGTCGGCACTGCCCACGCTCACCTCCACCGCGCGCGCGACGAGCTCATCGAAGCGGGCGTCCAGCAACCGCAACCGGTTGCGCGTCGACATCGACACGTCCTGCATCCGCTGTCCGGAGCTGATCTGGGCTTCCAGGGACTGGATGGTGGACTCCACGTCGGGCGAGGTGCCGTGCTGCTGCTGCTGGAAGCGCAACTGTTGGAGTTCGGCCTGGGCCTGGGCGGTGTTCAGCTGGGCAATGGCGGCGTCGATGTCGTCACCGCGCGAGGCGATGCGCCACGACTCCTCGATGCCGTCGGCGAGACGGGCCGAGAGCTGGGTCAGGTGATCGCGGATCGGACCGCCGCGGGTGCCCGCGACCGTGCGGTCGAAGCGCAGCTTCGCCGACTGCGCGGCCTGGACGTAGCCGCGCCACGGCTCGCTCAGCACGAACGGATCGATGCGGTCACCCTTGGCGTTGCGGGGGATGGACAGACCCACCTTGGTGCCGTACGCCGCCACACCGATGGCTGCAGCCGCGGCGATGGGCAACCCGACGACGATGCCGATCGCGGTGGCGCCGCCGAGCAGCCAGATGCTGAGTGGCGACAGAATGGCACGCGCCACAGGTGGCGTGAAGAAGCGGTCGCGGAAGCTGAGTCGGGACATGGATCGCCTAGAAGTTCGACACCACGTTGGTGAACACCTGGTCGATGGTGGCCGGGTTGCTGGCGTCGTAGTACGCGGCGCTGGTGGCCTCGGCGATCGCCTTCAAGGTGGCTGAGTCGGCATCAGCGCCATAGCTGATGGTGAACACCCGGACCGACTTGTTGTTTACGCCCTCGGAGCCGGAGCTGAGCGTGCTGATCATGTCGTCGTACTGCGCGTTGTCGTCGGACCCGTCCCCGTCGTCGTTCTGACCGTCGGTGAGGAACACGACCGCGTTGATCTTGGAGGGATCGAACGCATCGCGTGCCGCCTCGAACGCATCCCGGGTGACCGAGTACAGCGGCGTGCCGTTGAGCGGCCGCTGGTCTTCGATCGCTCTCTTGAGCTTGGCCCGGTTCTCACTCATCGGCGCGGTCGGCACGAGCTCAAGGTGCGTGGCCGACCCGTCGTTGCCGAGGTCGGTGGTGAAGATCCACAGACCCACCTCGTCGGTGTCCTTGAACTTGCCCAGCGAGTTCACGGCAGCCTGGATGGCGAGATCGAGCTTGGTCTTGCCGTCGGTGCCGACGGCATCGCCCATGCTGCCGCTGACGTCGAGCACGAGAAGGACCTTGGCATCCTTGCGCTGCTGGCCCCATGCGTTGAGCACACCAACCAACACCTTGTCCTGTGGCACCTCCAGCTCGGATTGCGGCTGCGTTGGATCGACGCCGTTCTTGGCCGAGATCGGATCGCTGACGGGCACGTCCGGGTTGCCCGGGCGGAAGCCGAACTGCAGCACCTTGGCCTGGTTCTCCGGCTGCTGGACGAAGGCCTCGAACAGCTTGGCCGCAGCCCGCTGGTCATCGCTGACCCAGTCGGCGTCGAGGATGATGAAAGGGTTGTCGGAAAAGAGCGTGCCCTCTTTCGGGTAGATGGCGACGAGCGGATCGCGCGGCGCGCGAGGTACCTCGCCGGGATCGAGGATGCCGTCCGGGTTACCGGAGTTGTAGTCGATCACCGACTTCTCTTCCACTGCGACGGCGGAGGTGTAGGCCAACGCGTTGCCGCGCTGGTCGGCGCGGTACCAATTGTTGAGGAACGTGAGGGTTGTGTCGCCGTAGTGGACCACGCTCTGCTCCACCTGTGCGGCGAAGTCGGCGACGTTCGGTCGCTGGAGGTCTTCGAGGGTGAGGTCCTTGGTCTTACCTGTGGCGGCGTAATACTCGGCGATGGTGAAGTTGAGGCCGCTGGTGGAGAAGTTCGGGTTGGTCTTGCCGAGTTTGAACGCACCCCATTCGGGATGGCCGAATGCCGCCCAGCCCTGCGGGTCGTTGGCCAGGGCAACGATGTCCGAGAACCCGAGTTGCTTGCCGGGATAGCCCAGCGCCTCGGCCATCGGCGTGGGCATCGCAATCACCAGCGGCGTGAGCATGAACGGCGTGCCCGGCGGAGCGAGGACCTTGCCGACCTGCTCGTTCACCACACCGGCCCAGCCGTTGGACGCCGGTGACCAGATCACCGGCTGCGGACCGTTGTTGGCCGGGTCCGGCCAGTTCTGCACGAGGAGTCGTGCGGCGCTTCCACTGGCCTTGCGCGCCGGACGGACGAAGATGCACTTGCCGCCGACCTTGGTCTTGCTCTGGTTGAACGTGTTGGCCAGCTCGGTCAGCACCGTCACCTTTTCCGGGCTGATGGCCATGTCGACGGTGACGCAACCGCCGGGATCACCCTGCAGCCCGCCCGAGGTGCTGGTCTGCGCTGAGTTGCTGCTGCAGGCGGACGCCACCGTTGCGGCCAGCATTGCGGCAAGCATCAGGTTGCGGTACCGCGCAATGTGGAGTCGCCTCACTTGTTGTACTCCTTCCAGAGCGCACGTAATGCTACGAACGTACCTGCTGGCAGTTGCGGTTGGGCGGCTGCCGGACTCGTCCAACCCGCGCCGAGGAACAGGGGAGCGGCTTTGGCCGCCGCGCTCTTGCCCCGTGACGTGAACATGGCCACCACAGCGTTGAGCGTGACGGCGGGCGTGACGGGCACGGTAGTGACCTCGGCCCTCCGCTGGCTGGCGGCGATCTCGCTCGTGCTGGTGGCCGCGACGTTGACCTCGGTCTTGCGGACCAGCAGCGTCGCGAGCGGCGTGGTGCCGGGGGCGACGACCTTGACGTTGTTGGAAAAGCTGCGCAGCCAGCTCGTGAAACCGGCATCGCGGAACAAGCTGTTGTCCTGCTGCGCAACACCGAAGTAGCCGGCGACGGCATTGGCGAACGTGACCAGGCCGACGTCTTCGGAGGCTGGGTCAGCGAGGCCCACCAGCACGTCGCCACCCGCAGCGTCCGCCTTGAGCGAGGTCCACGGCCTTCCGGCCACCGCACCGAGGCACTTCCAAGCGGTCTGGCCCGCGCATCCGGCATCCAGCGCGGCGCTGCGGTCCTTCGGCACCGCAAGCATCGGCGCGTCATCGGCCACGACAGTGACGCCGGTGGTGATGGC
>JAYTSB010000470.1:0-2357 GCA_043745825.1 Actinomycetota bacterium
TATGTGGCCCGCGACGCCGGGTCGCTGAACGGCACCTATGTCAATCACGAACGCATCGAAGAGGCGCCACTGCGTCAAGGCGATGAGTTGCAAGTCGGCAAGTTCCGGTTGGTGTTCTTCGAGAGGGTTCAGTGACGGCGGTGTCCGACATTCAATACCTCTCGATCGGCGAGGTGCTGGGGCTTCTGCTCGAGGACTTCCCCGACGTCACCATTTCCAAGATCCGGTTCCTGGAGAGCCAGGGACTCATCGAGCCCGAGCGCACGCCGTCCGGTTACCGTAAGTTCTACGACCACGACGTCGATCTGTTGCGCGCGATCCTGCACGAGCAGCGCGAGAACTTCCTCCCGTTGAAGGTGATTCGCGACCGTATCGAGTCGGGCGGCATCCAAGCCGACCCCACCGGCGCGCGCACGCCGCCGCGCGGGATCCGCAACGTCGACACCCGTCCTGCGTCGGCGATGGCGGCCTCGGCCCTCACGCCCGCCACGTCCGGGTCCGAACCGCGTGACAGCGTCTTCCGGCGCACCGACGGTGGGCCCGAGTGGGCCGGCGGCCAGGCACTCATCCCCGGCGGACCGCACCCTGCCGCCCATTCGCCCATCACCGCTACGGTCGCCGTGGTTCCCAGCCTCCCCGACAAGCCGACGCCGGTCGAGCGGATCGCGCCCCGCGTGGAGCTCGATTCGGTGACGATCGAGGTCGAACCTGCGGTCCGGGGTGCCGCAGCGCCAGTGGCAGCGGTTGTGGACGTCGCTGCGCTGATCGAAGTGCCTGCGGCGGCTCCGGCACCGCCAGCGGCGTCCCCCCCGACGTTCGCCTCGACGTCCGGTGGGGGGCGCGCGATCGTCGCCGCGTCCCAGGATCTCCCGTTCGACCGCAGCGAACTGTGCGCGGCGGCCGGAATCACGGCCGCGCAACTGGCGGAGCTGGAGTCCTTCGGCCTGATCCACGGCCGGGGCAGTGGCGCTGATGCCACCTACCCCACGGAGTCCGTGGACATCGCCCGAGTCGCGGCACGATTCATGGACAACGGCATCGATGCCCGTCACCTGCGCACCTGGCGCCAGGCCGCGGAGCGGGAGGCTGCTCTGTTCGAACAACGGATCATGCCGCTCCTGCGTCAGCGCAACCCCCAGTCCCGCCAGACTGCCTTGGACACGCTCACCGAGCTGGCCGAGCTCGGCGGACAGCTGCGCAGCGCGTTGGTGCACTCGGTGCTGCGCCATCATTTCGACGGCACCTGAGTTCTTTCGTTGCGGCCCTTCGCCGGCTCCGTAGCGCGGTACCATCCATCACGTGGACGTGCAGCTGGAGTTGGTCGGAGTGCGTGTGGAGGTGCCGGACAACACGCCGGTGCTCATCCTGCGCGAACAGACCGGTCGTCAGCGCGTCCTGCCGATCATGATCGGCACCCCAGAGGCCTCCGCCATCCACTTCGCGCTCGAGGGGATCGTCTCGCCACGACCAATGACGCACGACTTGTTCGTCGATGTGCTGACCACGCTCGGGGCAACCCTGCAGCGAGTCCTGATCACCGAGATCCGTGAGCACACGTACTACGCCGAGTTGTACCTGCAGACCGCCAACGGTCCGCGAGTGGTCTCCACCCGCCCGTCGGACGCGATGGCGCTTGCGGTACGCACCGGCGCCGACATCTACGCGACAGAGGAATTGATGGATGCCGTCGGCCAGGATGCAGCCGTCGCCGCGGTGCTGGACGACGAGGCCGAAGAGGAGTCGATCCTCGACGAGTTCCGCGACTTCATCGACAGCATCAACCCGGAGGACTTCTCCAGCTGACAGCCGCTGACCGCTTGTGCCGGCGAACCACGCCGGTCGGGGTTGACGGCGCGCGCGGCGAAGCGTATGGTGGCGTCTCTTACACGGTCGTAACTACGTCGGTGTGATCGGTGGGTCGTTGGTGGGCCCGATTCATTTCCACGCATCACGGAGGCAGCGATGAGCGAAGGTTTCAGCGGTACCCGCACCGCAAGCATTGTCGGCATCACATATCGCCAGCTCGACTACTGGACGCGCACCGGTCTGGTGCGCCCGTCGTTGGGCGATGCTGCCGGCAGCGGCAGCCGCCGCGAGTACTCCTACCGCGACCTGTTGGAGCTGCGCGTCATCAAGAACCTGCTCGATGCCGGCATCAAGCTGGAGGCCGTTCGCGAAGTGTTCAGCTATCTGCGCGAGCACGTCACCTCCGACATTGCGTCCGCGCACATCGTGATCAGCGGGAGCAACGTCGTGCTCTGCGATGGTGATCAGTTGATCGACGTGTTGAAGAAGGGTCAGGGCGTGCTGAACGTGCTGGCTGTCGCCGCCGTGAAAGACGAAGTCGACCTGCAGCT
>JAYTSB010000471.1:0-2293 GCA_043745825.1 Actinomycetota bacterium
TGCGCTGTCACGATGGCCGCATTCGTCGGCATCGGCAGTGTCTGCGCCGGACGCGCGTGGGGCATGCGGCCGAGCGCTGACGCCATCGCGGAACCGCTCCGCCCCGCGCTGACGCACCAGTCGTAGCCGCCCGCGCAGATCGTGCAGACTGCTGCGATGAGCGAGAGCATCCAGGAGTTCCGGGCCGAGACGCCGCAGGCCGTCATCGACGACCTGCGCCACCGGTTGGCCAACACCCGCTGGCCGGATGAGATCGCCGACACCGACTGGCGGTACGGCACCGATCTCGTCTACCTGCAGGATCTGTGTGCGAGCTGGCAGCAGTTCGACTGGTCGGCGGTCGAGGCCCGGTTCAACCAGTGGCCGCAGATCACCACCACCATCGACGGGCAGCGGATCCACGCGATCCACGCGACGTCGCCCGAGCCGGATGCCATGCCGCTGATCATGACCCACGGCTGGCCCGGTTCGGTGGCCGAGTTCCTGGACGTGATCGAGCCGTTGCGCGACCCACGCAGCCACGGTGGCGACCCGGCCGATGCGTTCCACCTCGTTGTCCCGTCCATTCCCGGCTACGGCTGGAGCGGCCCCACCCACGAAGCCGGTTGGGACGTGCGCCGCGTTGCCGAGGCGTGGAAGGTGCTGATGGCACGGCTCGGCTACTCGCGCTACGGCGCACAGGGTGGTGACTGGGGTTCGATGATCTCGTCGCAGCTCGGCGTGGTGGATGCCGACCACGTCGCCGGCGTGCACATCAACATGGTGCTCGGCCTCCCCGACGACACGCCGCTGAGCGGGGCCGAACAGGCCGACATGGCCTCCAGCGGCGTGTTCATGGAGTCCGGCTCGGCGTACCAGCAGATCCAGGGAAAGAACCCGCAAACCCTGGGCTACGGGCTGACCGACTCCCCCGCCGGTCTGGCCGGGTGGATCGTCGAGAAGTTCCATCACTGGACGCACCACCCCGACGGAGACCTCGAGACCGCAGTCAATCGCGAGCAGCTGCTCGCCAACCTCACCCTCTACTGGGTCACGGGCACCATCAACTCCAGTACCCGCCTGTACTTCGAGTCGCAGAAGAGCGGGCGGTTCCCACCCTTGGACCGGGTCGAGGTGCCAACGGGTTGCGCCGTGTTCCCCGGTGAGATCATCCGCATGCCGGAGGCCTGGGCACGCAACCTGTACAACGTCACCCGCTTCACCCGCTTCGACCGCGGCGGGCACTTCGCCGCGATGGAGGAGCCGGACCTGTTCGTGGACGAGGTGCGGGCCTTCTTCCGCACCGTTCGCTGAACGCAGCACCGAGCCGGGGTCCGTCGTGGCAGGCTGTAGGTCATGGCCTGGTTGATGAGCGAAGCGCGGGTGCTTGCCTCCGTTGACGTGGCCAACACTCGGGCCACCAAAGCAAAGGGCCTGCTCGGTCGCGACACGCTGGAAGGCGCGTTCGCGATTCCCAAGTGCCGGTGGGTGCACACCCTGGGCATGCGTTTCCCCATCGATGTCGCGTATGTGGACGAGGGTGGGACGGTCATCAAGATCGCCACCATCCACCGCCACCGGGTGGCCTGTCCGGTGCTGAAGGCCCGCTGTGTGGTGGAGGCTCGGGCGGGCTCGTTCGAGCGATGGGGCCTGCGCGTGGGGGACCCGCTGGAGATCCGCGACACCGAAGCGCGTCCGGTCAGCTAGTGGGCACGCTGGTCCTCGTCGCCACACCCATCGGCAACCTCGGTGACATCTCACCACGAGCGATCCAGGCTCTGCAGTCCGCTGCGCTGATCTGCTGCGAGGACACCCGCCGCACCGGCGGGTTGCTGTCCCACCTCGGCATCAGCGGTGTGCGCATGGCCATCGCCAACGAGCACACCGAGATCGCCCGCGTCGCCGAGGTGCTCGACCTGCTCGCCGCCGGCCGCACCGTGGCCGTGGTGACCGATGCCGGCACACCCGGCATCAGCGACCCCGGTGAGCGACTCGTGGCCGCAGCGATCGCCGAGGGCCATACGGTGTCGGCCGTTCCCGGCCCATCTGCGGACGTGATGGCGTTGGTCATCTCCGGCCTACCCAGCGCCCGCTACGTGATGGAGGGGTTCCTGCCCCGCAGCGGCCCGGAGCGCAGCGTGCGTCTGCACGAGGCCGCCGCCGAACCGCGCACCGTCGTGCTGTACGAGGCGCCGCACCGGCTGGTGCGCACCCTCACCGATCTGCACGAGCTGTGCGGCGCGACGCGACGCGTGGTGCTGGCCCGCGAGCTGACCAAGATCCACGAGGACGTCTGGCGAGGCACGCTCGGCGA
>JAYTSB010000472.1:0-14409 GCA_043745825.1 Actinomycetota bacterium
TCGATCGCCATCGTCTGCACGATCATGCCGCCCATCGAGAGGCCCATCACGTGTGCCGCCCCGATTCCCAATGCATCCAGCACCGCAATGCCGTCGGCCGCCATGTCGGAGAGCAGGTAGCACTCGCCCTTCGGCCCCACCGGGGCGTCGTTGAAGTGCGTCGACAGGCCCATGTCGCGGTTGTCGAAGCGGATCACGAACAGGTCCCGAGCGGCGAACATCTCGCACCACTCGGCCTTGTAGTTGATGCACTGGCTGCCCAGACCGTTCACCATCAGCAGCGCCGGATGCGAGCTGTCCCCGAAGGGTTCGTAGTAGATGCTGCAGTTGCCGTTGGTTGCGAATGCCATGGTTGGGACCGTACTGCGTGCCTCTCGGCGCCCGTCTACCCGCGGTACGCTGGTTCGTCATGGAACTCGTCGCCGATGCCCTGTCATTCACCTGCCCTCGATGCCGCCAGGAGGTGACGACGGCGCGATTCTACGGACCGTGCGACACGTGTCGGTCAACGCTACGCAGCACCCTCGGCGGCGAGGCGCGTGAGGTGCACGTCGCCGAATACGAGCCGAAGATGAACGTCACCCCGAACGCCGTTGCCCTGAAGGAGTGACGCGGAAGGAGTGACGCGGAAGGAGTGACGCGAACCGGCGTTGGTCAGTGGCGAACGTAGTGGACCGTGGAGAACCGTCGGCGGAACGCGGTGGTGCGCGCTGCCACAGCAACGGGATCGCCGGTCAGGCCATCGGCGATCAGTGCGGCGAGCTCAGGCATGTCGGCCGGGGTCATGCCCCAGCGCACGATCTCGGGTGTGCCGATGCGGAGTCCGGCGGCCACGTCGGTGCGGCGGCCGTCACCGTCGGGGAGGCCGATCGCGCAGGCGAGCAGGTTCGCGTCGCGCAGCCGCACGGCGGCTGCGTGGCCTCCACCCCACGCCGACGCATCGATGGCGAACTGGTGCGAGGTCGTTGCGCCGTGCCCGGTGGCAAACACCGCCACGCCACGCTCAACCAGTTCGGTGGCGAGCGCCGCAGCCGTGGCCACCATCGCTCTGGCATAGTCCCGGCCGTGGTCCAGCCAGTCGAGCATCGTGATGGCCAGCGCGGCGGTCTTGCCGGCGTCGAAGTTAGCGGTCAGTCCGGGGTAGGCGATCGCGTCGATGCGCGCGGCGAGATCGGCTCGATTGGTCAACACCAGCCCGCCGGCCGGGCCGCCCAGGCTCTTGTACGTGCTCATCGTCATCAGGTCGGCACCGGCGTCGAGCGGACTCGGCCAGATGCCACCGGCGAACATCCCGCAGGCGTGCGCAGCGTCGAACAGCACCGCGGCACCGACGTGGTCGGCGATGGCGCGGATCTCGCCAACCGGATGTGCGACGAGATTGAGGCTGGTGCCGATGGTGATCAGCTTGGGCCGCACCCGCTCGGCAAGTGCCGCCAGCGCATCAAGGTCAACCGTGAACCGCTCGGCATCGATCGGACACTCGTGGACGTCCAACCCGTACAGCCCGGCTGCGCCATCGGGTCGGTGGGTCACGTGTCCGCCGATGCTTGCCGGGGGCACGATGATCGCGTCGCCCGGCTGGGACGTCGCCATGAACGCGTAGAGGTTTGCCAGTGCCCCAGACCCCACGCGGATCTCGGCGAAGCGCGACCCGAAGACCCGGCAGGCCAGATCGGCGGTCAGGACCTCGATCTCCTCGATTGCTTCGAGACCCATCTCGTACTTGGCACCCGCATGACCCAATGACGCCCGTGTGCCCAGACCGGCGGCCAGTGCCGCCTCCGCGCGGGGGTTCATCACGTTCGATGCCGGGTTGAGGTTGATGCACTCGCGCTCGTGGATCTCACGGTTGCGTTCGATGAGCACTGCGATCCGGGCGTCGATGGTCGCGGTGTCTGCGCCGCCCAACGTGGTGAGGATCGAGGCCTCCCGGGCGCGTGCTTCGTCGGCCAGCCAACTGCGTTCGATCGTGCTCATCCACCGATGATCGCACGCCGTGCGAGGAGTCAGGGCAGCGTGCCGAAGCTGTGAGCCCCTGCAGGATCGGCGTCCGCAGGGCGCACCAGTTCCAGCGGGCTGCGCCCGCCATCGATGAACCCGAGCGCGTACGCCCCGATCTCGTAGCCGAGCAGTCGCTGCAGCCGCTCGGGCATCGCCCGTACCTCGTCGAGCGTGTAGGAGAGGTACTGGTTCTCCTCCTGGCGCAGCCATCCAAGGACGTAGTCGATGTTCACCGTCGATCGACTGGGTGAGGTGCAGCTGGAACGTGGTCTTCTTCGGCCAGAGCACCGTGTCCACCACCTCGAGCACCGTTGGGTGGGCGACAAGCGCCGCGCTCGACGGGCACCGGGTCAGCAGCGCGCCGGTACGACGGGTGTTGAACCCGCTGAACGCATCAGCGCCGGTTGGTGTCTGCTCGAACCACGGCTGCAACTCGGCCAACAACGTGTCACACGCAGCGTCCTCGATGAGGCGTTCCACGATGGCCACGCCGTGAAGCAGCAACGCAGCACTGATCTCGGCCGCGGGCGTGGATGCGTCGAAGCGCGGTATGGGCATCACTGCTGTAACGGTCATGACTCAGACGCTCTCGGTCGGCACGCCGACACCTGGTCGGAATGCGGACTCGCGGGCGTTCTTGCGCTCGGACATCTGCTGCATCGTGGTGACCATCGCGGCCTGCGCACCCTCGTGGGCCATGATCTTCTGCATGACCGCAGCTCCGGCGCTCGCCATCAGCGTGGCCTTGTTGGCCTCCACGTAATCGGCCGATGCCTGCATTGGACGGATGGTGCCGTTGAGCGCCGGGACCACATAGCGGGCCACCATCTCCCAGGAGCGCATCGACGCCTCCTTGTTCGCCCAGTCGTGGGCGAACCCGAGCACGACACCAAATCCGCCGGTGATCTCCTGCAGATGCTTGATCGCCGCGATCAGGTCATCGGGCGTGCCCACCACTGCTGCACCCGCACCGATTGCGCCGTTGCCGGTGATCTCGTCGAGGAGCTCCCATGCGTTGTCGACGTGGTTGGCACCAGGGCGGCCGAGGATCTGCGCGTTGTACTCGTTGTTCCAGCGCTGCAGGCCGTACACGGCCTCGGTGCGTGCTTGCTTGCGTGTTTCGGCGAGGTGCCAGCTCATCAGCACGCGCCAGTTCTTGCGGTCCACCGTCTGGCCGTTCTGAGCAGCGGCCTCTTCGGCGAAGCTCCACTGGGTGGGCAAGGCAGCGATGCCGTCGGTCGACGTCGAGGCAATCGACAGCACGCCGATGCCGTGCTTGCCGGCAATCTGCATGCCGCTGGGGGAGATCGACGATGCCGTCACCATCGGCATGTCCTCCTGCAGCGGCAGGATCTGCAACGCGGCGTTGCGTAGCGTGAACCAATCGCTGTCGTAGTCGAAGCGGTCTTCGCCACGAAGCAGGCGGATGATGACGCCCATCGCCTCGTCCTGGCGATCGCGCTGCAGCAGAGCGTCGATGTTCAGCGTGCGCGCATCGGAAGGCAATGCGCCGGGACCGCTGCCGAGCATCGCCCGACCGCGCGTCATGTGATCGAGCTGGACGATGCGCTGGGCGACGTTGAACGGATGGTGGTACGGCAGCGAGATCACCCCGGTGCCGAGACGGATGGTGTGCGTGCGCTGGCCCGCCGCGGCGAGGAACATCTCGGGAGAGGCGATCATCTCCCAACCAGTGCTGTGGTGCTCGCCGCACCAGAACTCGTCGAAGCCCCAGCGGTCGAGGTGCTCGGCGAAGTCGAGGTCGCGTTGAAACTGAGTGGTGGGACTTTCCCCGAGCGGGTGGTGCGGAGCCAGGAACGTGCCGAATTGAAGACGGGCCATCGGTGCAGCCTAGAAAGGCGAGTTCAACGCCGCCGAGTGGTGCTGCGGACGCGCATCTGGTGCGGCTCAACCGGCTCACCGCCGACGGTGCGCAGCTCGACGTGCACGCGATCGCCTGACTCGCGGTCGTGCAGTGTGAACGGCCCCGACCCGCCGTTGACGTGGTCGTCGCCCCACTCCATCAACGACACCATCACGGGCAACAGGCCGACTCCTTTGCGGGTCAGGCGATACTCATTGCGGACCCGGTTGCCGGGTTCCTGGTACGGCACGGCGCGCACGACGCCGAGGTCCACCAACCGGGTGAGCCGACTGGTGAGCACGCTACGCGAGATGCCGAGGTCGCTGAGCATGTCGTTGAACCGGTGCACGCCGAAGAACATCTCCCGGAGCACGAGGATCGACCACACGTCGCCAAGCGCGCCGAGTGTCCCGGCAATCGAGCACAGCGACGCCTCAACGGTTTGTTCGACAGCAGCGGTGGGCGTGATCGGTGTGTGCGGCGGGAAACGACGCGGCTGTGACACACGGCCAGCCTAGCTGAGTTTGCTTGACAGACTCACGTGGTCGGCGTAGCGTCTGAGTTCTTCAAACAGACCGAGGAGGTCGAACGATGAAGTGGCTGTCAATCCGCGAGATCGCTTCCCGGCGCGGCCAGCACACGTTCCGACGCGCCGAGCGCCGCTCGCCCATTGCGCTGGCCTGCGCCGAGGAAATGGCGCTGATCGTCGAGCACCACCACAGCGTTTCCGTCAGCGAGCAGAGCCGCTAGATTGTCCCTCCCATCACGGGGACGTAGCTCAGTTGGCAGAGCGCTACCTTTGCAAGGTAGATGTCGTGGGTTCGATTCCCATCGTCTCCACTCGCGCAGCAGCAGGTCAGGGGCCATGAAGGTCTGATCGAGGTCGAGCGCCACGGATGCCAGGTGCACACCAGGTGCACAGGACTCGAACTAGCGTGGTGCCATCACGCAATACGAGATGGATGCGCCGGGACTGTGCAGCCCTCGACGGACGGCGGCCTATTCGCGCGTGCGGAGGTCAGCCCGCGCCCGCTCGGAACTGAGTACGCTTCGTCAGGTGGATGCGAATCGACGGCTGATCACGGTCTCTGAGCTTGACGCCATGACGCCGAACGAGCGCGCAGCGACGGTGGCGGCACACATCGTGACGGACCTCGGTGAGCTTCCTGCCTCGTTCCGGGATCGAGTCGTTGCCACCGGACATCGTTTGACCGCCGAAAGGAAGCCGGCGGAGGCTGGGTGACCGATCGGCGACAGGTCCGCGTGTCGCAGACGTTCTTCGATCGACTCGACGAACTGCTTCCGGAGGAGCGAAGCGCTGAAGGGTCGCCCTCCGCGACGGACTTCTTGTTGCACGAGATTCCCGCGGTCATCGATCGTCTCGCGGTCGCGTTCGAGGAATCGACAACTCCCTTCGTATCTGGCTCCGACATACGGGTACTCGTTACCGCCGGCGTCTTCACCGACCTCATGGCTGTCTACGCAGTGATGGCGGACGACGGAGCGGTCGAAATCATCTACCGCGAGATCGAGACTCGGGACCCTGACGACTCTTCGTGATGGAAGGCCGCTGTTGCGCCGTTGCGACACGACCAAAGGTGATCGGCGCTACACGAGCGCGCCGAGTAGCGCCGTGTTTTGAGCGCGCGTGCTGTTCGGTTCGCGTATCTCAGGGACGGCGCGGATCGGCCCAGCTATGCACTCGCCGATACTTCGACAACCTGTATCTCAAGTAGATCTATTCCGACCATCGCCTGATGGTTCGCATTCGCTCTGACGTTCTCGACGAATGCCTTTGCGGCGTCAGCCGAATCGAAGGTGACCATCACGACGCTTTCGCTCTGCTCCCGGTTCAGCGTCCACGTACCCGCCACGAAGCCCGGCGCTGAGGTGACGCTCGGAACAATCATCCGGCTCAGACCTTCGCGCTGCGCGGACTCTTGCGAGAGGTCCAAGCGAAAGGTCGCGATCGTTGCGTGGGTTGGTGCTGCCATTGACGCAGAATGCCCTGATCCGGCTCCCCAACGCAAGCCCTCTCGATCGTGCCGAACAAGTGCCAGGCAGTTCGGGCGTGGTCAATGTCCGGCAGCCTGCCGGATGGAGTCGACGATGGCATCGCCGTTGTTCACCACGAAGTGTTCGGAGACGCCATCGCAGTCGATCACGAGCCATCGACGCATCGAGAGCCGTGCGTTCGGTTCGCTTAGTACGTCTCGATCTCTCGCTCGCTTGCCTTCAAGGCGGGCTCGGACATTGGCGCATAGTGCCCTGATCTACGCTCATGACGCAAGGGCAATCGACGATGCAGAACAACGCGCGCCGAGCGCCAGTTCGGCGCGCGTGATGCGAGGTTCGCGAGGATCTCGATCTGGTAGACACCTGTCCATGTCGCGGATTCTCTTGGGGCGGACTGCACAACGCTCGCGATCTTGGCGGCTTCGCTGTCGGAGATACCGTGACCCGCTTCGGCCAGTTCTACCGAGCGCCGAGGCTCGACGACCTACTACACAGGAATCCGCAACCCGCGTGAACACCCCCGTTCCGAAGACGATCTCAACGCCTCGGTCGAGTTCGTGCGAACACATCTGTTTTCGCTACTCGATGATTTCTCATCCGCTGACTACCTCACGAGGCACGGTCTGAAACCTCACGAGGCCGACGCAATCTTTTCACGATTGCTGTAGTCCGCCGACTGGATCGAGCCTCGACGAAGGCGCAGATTGCTCGCGCCGCGCTCAAGGTGCAAGGGCAATGGCCGACACGGACAACGAGCGCCGAGCAGGTCGGGCGCTCAGCCGCGACCGCGGTGACCGCTCGAGCGCGGTGGCTCAGACCCGGTGGCTTCCGCCGCGCTCTGTGTCAAGGTTCGATGGCGTCCCGCATGGCATCGAAATAGCGGTTCGTTGCGCTCATTTGCAGTCTTCGGGCGATGGGTGGAATGGCCCGGGCGAGGATCTGGCGGGGCCGGGAGACGGCGACGATCTCAAACGTGATCGCACCGCCGGCAGAGCGTGACGTCATGAAGGACTCCTCGCCCTGCGCCGGATGATTCGAGAGCGTCCCGTAGACGAAGCCACACCGGTCCGGCTCGTCGACGACATCGACAACGCGACAGACAACCTCGACGAATCCGAGGGGCAGGGGTGCGGCCATCGCAACGATCCCGTCAATCCGTGGTGGGCCGTCGGCTTCGACACTCAAGCCGGCTCCTTCGTGGACACGCCAGTTCTGCAACGCAACGCGAGCGCGCTCGAAGACATCACCGCCTCGCCCGACGTCTCGCCGCCAACGATCGAGCCGGTATCCCTGTGGCGGCTCCGCCAATGCCGTGATCCCGACGGGTCCGTACGTCAGTGCGTCGGATGCCCCACGTCGCGCGAGGGACCGCAGGTGTTCAGGGGACGGACGCTTGAGTCGCAGGGACATTCCTTAGAGTCTGCCTCAGCGTCGTTCACTGCGAACGGCTGATGCCGCAACAGTCGTGAGCGCGGGCGCGCCGGGTTTCGACGCGGGCTGCCGCGCACCAGCCTCCAGTTCAGGTCAGGCGGTCGAGGTCGCGCAGTGCGTAGCGGAGGTGTTCGAACTCCTCTTCGAAGACGACGTGCAGGCATTGCTCGACGGTGGCCTCACCGTTCTCCAACACGGTGGTCATGCGAGCGAGCTCGGCGCCCGTGACCGACGCGATGAACTCGCCGAACGCTGCGGACCGCTGGGCGCGCACGACGCGTACCTCGTCGTACGTGGGGTCGGCATCGACGTCGCGCCCCGGCCAGGGGTAATTGTTCGATCCGCCGTTGGGGAGGATGATCGGGTGCATCTCGGCCTGGCCGAGCACTGGCAGTGTGAACCATTTGTCCATCGCCATCACAAGGTGCCGCAATGTCTGGATGAGCGACCACTCGCCGCCAACGGACTGCCGGCGCTGCTCGTCACTCAGCGCGTCTGCACGGCTCAGCGCATCAGCCCACCGGTCCTCGAGCAGATGCCAGGCCTCAACCGCAGAGGCACTGTCCCTCGGCTCCAGCATGGAACGCAACGGGTACCACGCATCGCCCTCGTTGACGACATCTGTGACGTCGACGCCGTTGATGACGAGCCGGTTGACTTGGCCGTCGATTGCGACGTCCCTGAGCAACACGTGGAACATCGTCGAGCCGGTGAAGTCGGCATCACGGAAGTGGACGTTGTTGAGATGCACCCCCCAGAACACCGAATCGGTGAGGTCCTGGTCCTCGAACTCATGTCGCATGTGGTCTCTCCATCTCGACTGTGCCGTTCCTGGGGTGGACACGAGCCTTTCCAGCATCACCGAGACGTAGGACAGAAACGGTCCGCAACCCAAAAACGTCGGCCCGACCGTGACGTCGGCCCGACCACATTGAGCGTGTCCATCCGTTCCAGGTGCTGCTCGACGCTGCGGCTCCATCTCGCCCTCTAGCGAGGCGCCATTGCC
This sequence comes from Actinomycetota bacterium, assembly GCA_043745825.1. Classification (GTDB taxonomy): domain Bacteria; phylum Actinomycetota; class Acidimicrobiia; order Acidimicrobiales; family Ilumatobacteraceae; genus WLMZ01. The sequence goes on from JAYTSB010000472.1 coordinate 8,319, forward strand.
GCGCGACGCATTCCCCGGCCATTACGGTGCAGGCGGATCGGAGGTAGGTCGTGAGGTTTCTTCAGAAGTTCTACGCATTGCTCAGTCGAGGCGAGCCCGCCGACCCTGATGAGCGGGTCGAACTGATCGTCGTGCGGGCCACGAGCGGTCCAATGACCATCGCCAGACTTCGCGAGGACGGATTCGACGCAACCGGTCACGAGTCGTTCAACGCTGGGACCAAGTTGACGAACGACTACCGGATACTCGTGCCGCGTCGCGAAGTCGAACGAGCGAGCGAGAGGCTGAAGAGCATCCTGTAGGGCATCGCCGTTCCGTGTGTAGAGCGGTGTGACCGACCTGCTCACAGGGCGAGCGGAGCACTCTTGGATGGCAGGGACCAGCGTGTTCGCCTTCGACCGGACAGGATTCGGCCGTAACGGATGGAGGGGCCGTCGCCACTGTGGTGAGCCGGCACCGACGGATCTCGGCGATTCGGTGGAAGACTGTCCTCCACCGATGGTGACCACAAGGAGAAGAACATGAGTCAGACCACTGAACGGGCGGTCCTCGCGGGCGGTTGCTTCTGGGGAATGCAGGACCTGATCCGCAAGCGTCCCGGCGTGATTTCCACACGCGTCGGCTACACAGGTGGCGACGTTCCCAACGCCACGTACCGCAGGCACGGCTCACACGCCGAAGCGATCGAGATCATCTTCGATCCCGAGGTCGAGTCGTTCCGCGACCTGCTTGAGTGCTTCTTCCAGATCCACGACCCCTCCACCAAGAACCGCCAGGGCAACGATGTCGGCGTGAGCTACCGATCGGCGATCTTCACCACCGACGAGACCCAACGCCAGGTGGCCGAGGACACCATTGCAGACGTGAACGCGTCGGGCATCTGGCCAGGCAAAGTGGTCACCGAGGTCACTCCCGCCGGACCGTTCTGGGAGGCCGAGCCCGAGCACCAGGACTACCTGCTGCGCATCCCCAACGGGTATACCTGCCACTTCGCCCGCCCGAACTGGAAGCTGCCCCGCCGCGCCGCCAACGCCGGCTGACGCAGGCATCTGGGTGTCCGCCCCCGGCTGACACCAGACGACGGCGTGGACCGCTTGACGCTGCTCAAATCGCTGCTGCCGGGCGTGGGAGCGCCGGCCCGTAGGGTGGGGCGATGCGAAACAGAACTGTCCTGCTCGCATTCATGGCCGTAGCGACCGTCGTACCCGTTGTGGTTCCGATGACGCCGGGAGCGGCACCCGGTGCGGTGGCGGCGGCGGCGAGCTGCCAGCCACCGACCGCGCCGGTTGACGCAGCGTCAGCTCCAGAAGCTTTCGGGTTCCACGCGATCGCGCCCGTGCGCCTGCTCGACACGCGTGACAGGGGGACACCGATCGGCGCGGGGTGCACGGCAGTCGTTGATCTCGGCAGTGCGGTGGGGGCGATTCCCGCCGAAGCAGAAGCGGTTGCCTTGAACATCACAGCCGTGAACGCAACATTGCGGGGCTACGTCACGGTCTACCCGTGCGGGTCGCCCCGGCCCAATGCCTCCAGCCTGAACCCGCGCACGCGTGGTGCGACAGCCAACTCGGCGCTGGTGCAACTCGATGCGACGCGCACGGTGTGCCTCTACACCCTCACGTCGCTGCATCTCGTTGTTGACGCCACCGGATGGTTCGGGCGCTTCGGTGCGCCCTATCACGCCGTCGACAGTGCCCGTCTGCTGGACACGCGCACCACGCTGCGACCCGATGCCGGTGCGGGCCTGCTGCCTGCGCGCACCGAGCTGCGTCTGCCGGTTCAAGGCGGAACGATCTCGGCGGACGCTCGTGCCGTCGCTGTCAACGTCACCGTCACGGGTGCAATGCTGGAGGGCTACGTCACGGTCTACCCCTGCAGTAGCGAGCGGCCGCCGACATCAACCGTCAACTTCCTGGCCGATGAGGAGCGCGCCAACCACACCGTGGTGGGGCTGGACGTGGACGGCTCCCTCTGCATCTGGGCCAACGTCGCGGTCCACGTATTGGTCGATGTCGAAGGCTGGTTCGGCGGCCCGCTCGGCTCTGGGCCCCTGTTCCGGCCACTGCTCGGCACGCGCGTGCTGGACACCCGCGAAGCCATCGGCGGCGTGACCGGCCGACTGGCAATGCAGTCCACGCTCTCGTTCGATCCGAGTGCCACGGCCCGCCTGCCACTTGGCTCGACCGTCGTGCTGAACGTCATCGCCACGGAGGCAGACGGGCGTGGATTCGTCGCCCTGTACCCATGCAGCGCACCACAACCACCGACCTCAGCGGTGAACTCCGTGGCCGGCACCGAGGCAACCAACGTCGCATTCGTGGCCGTGGATGCGACAAGCCGGGTGTGCGTCTTCGCCTCGGTCGCAATGCACGTGGTGATCGATGTGATCGGCACGTTCGGCCCCGGCGGACCATTGCACGAGCTGGCCATCGGCAATCGCACCCTCGGCCAGACCTTCATCCCCGACGCACACGACTACACCATGGCGTGCTCGGCCGGGCCGAACGTCATCACGGTCCGCGCCGTGGGAGCACCTGGTGCCACCGTGTCCGTCGCGTCCTCCACCGACCCGGTCCCCGCTCGAGACGCCATGACCGCTGATCGCACGCTGACCTTGAACGAAAACGAGGCGTTCGTGGTACGCGCCGGTGCAAATGGCAGCGAGATCGAGGAGTACTGGGTCCGCTGCCTGCCACACGACTTCCCGGTCATCAACGTGGCCACCGCTCAGGCGCCGAACCCCGGGTGGTACCTGATGGACGCGGCGTTCCCGACGTCCAAATCCGGCGATCAGAGCCGGTTCCTGCTGATCCTCGACCGCCGCAGTGTGCCCGTGTGGTACCGCCGGGTGGCGAGTCCGTCGATCGACTTCACCCGTCTCGCCGACGGCACGTTGGCGTGGACCAGGTTGCTCGGCCTGGCCTTCGGTTCCACTCCGGGGGGTGCGTACGAAGTCCGTGCGCTCGACGGGACGCTGTTGCGTTCGATCGCGACGGTCAGCGGACCCACCGATCATCACGACATCGCCGAGCTGCCGAACGGCAACGTGATCCTGGCCACGTACGTGCCCCGGCACCACGTGGACCTCACGGTCCTCGGCCCCGGCTACACCAGTGACGAGCTGGTCTACGACAGCCACCTCGAAGAGATCCGCGCGGATGGCACGGTGGCGTGGACGTGGAAGAGCGAGGACCATATTTCGCTCACGGACTCCACGTACCCCCAGCGCTTCCCGGGCATCGACGGCGTCGGCGTGGACCTCATCCACGTGAACTCCATCCACCTCGCCCCGGACGGCGACGTGGTCATGTCGGCCCGCCACACCGACGCGGTGTACAAGATTCGCCGCAACGCGGCGGGTGACGTGGTGCTGCGCGTCGGTGGACGGAGCAGTGACGTCGCATTGGTGAACGATCCCCTCGGCGGATTCGGCCGCCAGCACGACGCCCAGCTGCTGGCCAACGGCCACCTTCGCCTGTTCGACAACCGCACCGCACTTCCCGGGGCACCGCGTGCGGTCGAGTACGCGATCGACACAACGGCCGGTACAGCCACGCTCGTGTGGTCCCTGACGGATGACGGCGTCACGTCATCGGGTGGCGTGGGCAGTGTGCGTGGCACGGGCGACGGCGACACCGTGGTGGCGTGGGGAGGGTCGTCCACGCCGGTGTTCAGCGAATTCGGCTCGGATGGCAACGAGATGCAATCGACCGCGATCGTCGGGCACTACTCGTACCGAGTCGACAAGCAGGCGCCCTCGGCGTTCGACATTCGGATCCTGCGCGCAACTGCAGGTCGCTGATCTCGTGCGCTCTGCGTCAGAGCAGGAAGCCGATGCGGTCGATCACCACGTGGGTGACGTTCGACGCGCGCACCTTGATCTTGCCGGTGGCGTCGACCCGGGTGATGACACCGTTGGCCACGTCCTGGTTGACGGCCTTCCAGTTGATGCTGGAGTTGCCGGGCCAGGCGATGTCGGCCGGGAAGATGGCCACGAAACCGCCGGCGGACGTCTCCGTCACCGTGAGGTTGATCACCGCGCCGCGAGCACCGGGGAAGCCGAGGTCAACCGTGCGCTCCTCGTCAACGGTGAACTTGGCACCCGAGCGAGAATCGAACACGCGCGGCGTGGCGCCGGTGAACGGAACGAAGCCCTGCGTCGGAGGCAGGTAGCCGATGGAGCAGTTGTAGACCGAGTGGCCGGGACCGCAGAAGAAGCTGATGGTGTAGCTGGAGTCGTTTGCGATGGTGACCGCCGCCGCGCCCAGGTTCTCCGTCGATGAGAACGCGCCGCCGGGGCTGGCGGTCAGCGTCTTCTGGAATGCCTGCGACGGAGCGGTCGTGGGGCTGGTCTGGGTGATGCGTCGACGGCTGATCTCCGCGATCGGCTGGCCCTGGTAGCCCACGTTCATCTGGTAGATGACCGAGCCTGCGGGGAGGTTCAGCGGCGCCCAGATGCGGGTGTTCGGATTGATGGGCTGAGAGCCGGTGAGGTCCTGGTAGATCCGCTTGCCGCTGTCGTCGAAGAACTGGAACGCGTCGAACGACACGTAGGTGAGACCAGGGATGACTGCACCGACGGCTTCGGGACGCGGGTGTGCGCCCGGCAGCACCACTCCTGTCGACGTGGTCGCGGCGGAGGCGAAGCTTTCGTTGGACAGCAGTGCCGCGCCAGCAGTGGCACCGGCAACCGCGCCGATGCCGAACAGGAGGTTGCGTCGGGAGACGCTGTCGTGGCTGGTTTCCGGATGATTGGTCATGGGAGCTCCTCGTGTGACGGTGTGGTGCACCGGGCTGGCCCGCCGTTGGCAGGTTAGTCAACGATGGTTGGTGGCCGGGCGGCGCCCTCGCGTTACAGCGGGCTGAGGGCGCTGCGACACCCCGCTCCTGCACTGCAGCCAATGCGGAGCGTGCGGGGATTGATGGTCGCCGTGGCGGTTGCAGGGGCCACGTTGGCCGCCTGCGCGAGTGACGAAGGGACGACGACGGCGGTTTCGTCTGCGTCGGAGTCGGCATCGAGTGCGGCCAGCATCGACCCGGCCACCATCGACCCGGTCACCACCGACCCCGGCACCACAGATCCGGCCACGACCGGCATCGGCAGCACGAATCCGGCGGTGGTCGACAGCTACATCGTCGGCATCGCCCGCAATCTCCGCCTCGCCGACGGCACCATCCCCGGGGTCGATGTCATCCACCTCCACCATGGCGTGTGGCTGAACGCTTCGGCGCGAGATGCCACGGCACCGGGTGTCCCCGAACGCTTCTTCGCCGCTGGCGAGGAAAAGACCACGATGGTGCTGCCCGCCGGATACGGCTACGCCTATCACCCCACGGACAACGGGGTCGTCAACGACATGATCCACAACCTGTCCCCCATCGAACAGCAGGTCTGGATCACCTACGACGTCGACTTCATCCCGGGCACGGATCCGGCCGCGGCGACAATGCAGTGGGCCCGATTGATCTGAACCGACGTACAGAACGGCAGCGTCTATCTGGTGTTCGACGTCATCAAGGGCAGCGGCAGCAACGGCCTCTACACGTACCCCACCGACGCCGCCACGGCGTACGGCAGCGGGCCGACGTTGAACGCATGGACGGTGGACCGTGACGGCGTCCTCATCGCCACTGCCGGCCATCTGCACCCCGGCGGCATGCACACCGGTCTCTTGCTGCAGCACCCACCGTTGCGCCGGGCGGCACCATCACGTTCGCAACATCGACGCCCCGTTGAACAACGGTGTGTGGCACACCATCACGGCGTGTGCGGCGCCGTGCAACGCCTCCACTGGCGTGGCCTACCCTCTGGCCGACGCCGCCATCCGTTCGATTCCGGCCAGCTCGGCGTGGCCGGCCCGCCAACGGCCGGTCGGGTCACGTGGACCACGCCGGCGGACCTTCCAGCGGGCACCTACACGTACTTCTGTCGCATTCATCCGGCGGTGCGCGGAGCGTTCCGCATCGAAGCCCCGCATTGAAATCTGAGCGACTCGGTGCCGCCCGGGTGTCTAGGTTGCACCCATGCCGATCGATGTCGACCGTGCCCGCGCCCTCACCCCGGGCACCCAGCACGTGTGTCACCTCAACA
>JAYTSB010000473.1:0-2072 GCA_043745825.1 Actinomycetota bacterium
GACGTGATGGCCGGCGCTGACCCGGGCTCCCTGCCGGCCGTCGACATCGACCCCGACGACGACGCGACCATCTTCTACACCTCGGGTACCACCGGCTTCCCGAAGGGTGCCCAGCTCACCCACCGTGGTTCGGTGGGAAACATCTTCAACCTGATCGCGATGGCGTCCACCGTCGCACTCGGCGAACAGAAGGCCATCGAGGCCGGCGACATCCCCGCACCCGAGTCGGTGCCCGCGCCCCGCCCGCCGGTGTTCATGGCACCGACCCCGATGTTCCACGTCACCGCCTGCAACTGCATCCTCCACCCGGCCACCTTCTCCGGCGCCAAGATCGTGCTCACCTACAAATGGGATCCCGGCCGGGCCCTCGAGCTGATCGAGCGCGAACAGGTCACCAACTTCTCCGGTGTTCCCACGATGAGTCGCGAGCTGTTGATGCACCCCGACTGGGCCACGCGTGACACATCGTCGCTGCAGGGTTTCGGCGGCGGGGGTGCTGCGCTGCAGCCCGACCTTGTCGCCAAGATCGCCGGAGCGGTCAGCGCGAAGGCGCCCTCCACCGGCTACGGCATGACCGAAACCCACGGCATCATCACCGCCAACGCGGGCCGCTGGTTCATCAGCAAGCCCGCATCGTGCGGGCCGGTGGTGCCCATCCTGGAGGCCAAGCTGATCGACGACGAGGGCAACGACCTGCCACAGGACCCGGACTCGATCGGTGTGCTCTGCGTGCGCGGCGCGATCGTCATCAAGGGCTACCTCAACCGTCCGGAGGCCACCGCCGATGCCATCCAGGACGGCTGGCTGAACACCGGCGACATCGCCCGCATCGACGAGGACGGCTTCGTGTTCCTCGTCGACCGGGCCAAGGACATGGTGCTGCGCGGCGGCGAGAACGTCTACTGCGGCGAGGTGGAGAGCGCGATCTACCACCACGACGCCATTGCCGAGGCGGCGGTGTTCGGAGTCCCCGACGAGCGCCTTGGCGAGGAGGTCGGCGCTGCGATCGTGCTGAAGCCGGGCCACTCGATGGATGCCGCGGAGCTCCGTGAGTTCCTCTCGGCCAGCCTGGCCAAGTTCAAGATCCCGGCCAAGATCTGGTTCCGCACCGAGCCCATCCCGCGCAACGCGAACGGCAAGTTCGTCAAGCGCGAGCTGCGCCAGGAGCTCATCGGCGAGTAGCGCCGCCCCGCTGGTCGAGCCTCAGTCTTGATCGAGGAACGCAAGCAGCCGCTCTCGTCGGCGTGTGCAACGCCCGCGTCGATCGTGGCGAACGTGCGGCCCTCGAACAGACCGGGACGTGGAGTGTGCTCGACGGTACGGTGTCGGGCATGGCAGAGCACGGAGCGCGCTGATGGAACGCAATGAGATCACGTGGTTCCCCACGACCGACGCGACCCGAGTGGCGGCGTTCATGGCGTCGGTCGGCAAGCCGACGTGGAACGAGTTGTTGAGCTGGTCGGTCACCGACCTCGATGGCTTTTGGCGCGCCGCGGCGAGCTTCCTCGATGTGCGCTGGGCCCGGCCGCCTGACGATGGCGTTGCGCTGGGAAATGCTGCGATGCCCGGCGCGACGTGGTTCCCCGGCGCAGAGCTCAACTATGCAGAACACGCCCTCGCCCGGGCTCAGCTCGCGCCGGACGACGTGGCGGTGTTGGCCGTCAGCCAGAGCCGGCCCACGGTGACGCTGACGTGGCAACAGTTGCACGATGACGTGTCCCACGCTGCCTCGGGCCTGCGGATGATGGGTGTGCAGTGCGGCGACCGGGTCGCCGCGTACGCGCCCAATTGCGCCGAGACGTTGGTGCTGTTCCTGGCCACGGCGTCGATCGGCGCGATCTGGGCGAGCTGCGCGCCCGAGTTCGGCGTGCGCGCCGTGGTTGACCGGTTGGTCCAGATCGAGCCGAAGGTGCTGCTCGCGGTGGACGGCTACCGCTACGGCGACAAGGCGATCGACCGTACCGACGACGTCGCCGCAATCGAGGCAGCGTTGTCTTCGGTGGAGCACGTCATCCGCCTGCGCCACCTCGGCACCGGGCCCGACGGTTGGAGCGAGATGATCGCGACCGCAG
>JAYTSB010000474.1:0-3718 GCA_043745825.1 Actinomycetota bacterium
TAGAGCAGGGCCTGGTCGGGCGAGGTCTGATAGGTGATCTCGTGATCGGCGTCGCGCTCGGGCGGCACGTTCTGCGGGCCGCTCGGGCCACGGTCGCCACCCCAACCGCCCTCGCCGCGGATGAACACCGACGAGCCGGTGGTGTACAGCGGACTGCCGTCCTCGCCCGTGGCGTGGCTCTCCATTACCACGATGCCGGCCTTGCCCTTGTCGTACATCGCGGCGATCTTGCCCACAACGGTTGCGGTCCCCTCGACCGGCAGGGGCCGGTGGAGGGTGACCGACTGCGAGCCGTGGACGAGCATGGCGGGGTTGAACGTGCCGATGTTGCGCATCGCCCCGGTGCCGCCGGGGATGACCACCGGGTAGGTGGGCAGCACCTGCTGGGTCACGCCGTTGGTGTTCTCCGTCGTGTACTGCAGCTCACCCGTTCCCGCCCCCACGCTCACGGCGTACAGCAATGTGTCCTTGCTGGTCCAACTGACGGTGGACGGCTCGGACTCGGATCCGACGGCATCGGGGTTCAACGGCATGGCAGGACTCCTGGGTGATGGAACAGACGGGACACTACTTGCGCGGCTGCGGCCAGCTGCCGTCCTCGCCGTCCATGCCGGCCGCGCGGCGGGCGCGACTGACGAGGTCGGCCACCACGGGGCCGAGCTTGGAAGGGTCCTCCACGGGTGCCGTACGTGGGCCACGGTGCCATCCCTCGGCGATGGCCAGCGTCTGACCGCTGGCCTCGAAGACCTGGCCGGTGACGTTGGCGGATTCCTCCGAGGCGAGCCAGGTGACGATGGGGGCGATCCAGCGGGGCGAGCGCATCTCCCGCTCCTCATCGGTCTCCGGCGCCGGCCCGAGGCCCTCGGTCATACGGGTGAGCGCAACGGGGGCGACGGCGTTCACGGTGACGCCGTAGCGGCTCAGCTCGAGCGCGGCGATGTTCGTGAACGCGGCGATGCCGGCCTTGGCCGCGCCGTAGTTGGTCTGGCCGGGGTTGCCGTAAATGCCCGACACCGACGTGGTGTTGATGATGCGTCCGTCGGTGGGCTTGCCGGCCTTGCTCCTCTCTCGCCAGTACGTCGCCGCCCAGCGGCTCGGTCCGAATGTGCCCTTGAGGTGCACGGCGATGACGGCGTCCCACTCCTCCTCTGTCATGTTGATCAGCACGCGGTCGCGCAGGATGCCGGCATTGTTGACCACCACGTGGAGGTCACCGAAGGCCTCGATCGCAGTGTTGATCAGGCGTTGGGCGCCCTCCCAGGAGGCGACGTTGTCGCCGTTGGCGACCGCCTCGCCACCCATGCCCTTGATCTCTTCGACCACCTGCTGGGCCGGCGACTGGTCGCCGCCCGAGCCATCGATGTTGCCACCGAGGTCGTTGACCACGACCTTGGCACCCTGACTGGCCAGGCTGAGCGCGTGCTCGCGGCCGATACCGCGGCCGGCTCCGGTGACGATGGCGACACGGCCCTCACACAGACGATTGCTCATGAACGGATTCCCCTTGCGGTGATGTTGCGGTGATGATGCGTTGACGTGATGTTGCGTTGATGTTGCGTTGACGTGATGTTGACGCGTTCGTCGACGTTGGGCCCGATCCTAAAGTGGCCGCCATGTGCGACACCCATTTGAACGGCGCGCCCAGCCGCCGTGAGCTGCTGGTCACCACGGGTCTGCTCGCCGCGGCCGTGGCGACGACGGCGGCCATCACCCATGGTGCGCGGCGGGCGGATGCCGACCCCGTACCGTCCACCGTGTTCCCGGTGCAGGTGCGCCCCGACCTGTTTATCCTGCCGCGCGACGCGTGGGGCGCCGACCTGCCGCCGAAGGCCGGCATCGAGCCCGAGACCGTGCAGTTCCTACTCGTGCACCACACCGCGTCGGCGAACACCTACCCGAGCGGGGGCGCCCGGGAGGTGCTGCGAGCCGCCTACGCGTTCCACACCAGCGCAGCCAAAGGCTGGCCCGATGTCTGCTACGAGTTCTTCATCGATCACGACGGCGTGATCTACGAGGGCCGCGCCGGAGCCTTGGCAGGGCCGGTGCGCGCCGATGCCACCGGCGGCAGCCAGGGCTTCACCCAGCTCGTCTGTCTGGTGGGCGACTTCACCCAGACCGATCCCACCGGGGCGATGACCGACTCGCTGGTGAAGGTGCTGGCGTGGCTCGCCGATCGCTACGGCATCGACACATCGCCCGGCGCCACCACGACCTTCGTCTCCAGGGGTTCGCAGCGGTGGCGGGCCGGCACGACGGTGACCACGTCCACCATCGCCGGTCACCGCGATATGTCGTACACCACCTGCCCGGGCGACCACGTGTACGCAGGACTCCAGAGCGGGCTGCGAGAGGCCGTGAACGCCCAGCGCGAGGCGTGGTCTGGCGCCACCTACCGGGCCGAGCGGCTCGGCCCGAGCAACCCGTAGCCTGCACTCGTGCCCGCCGACCAGCGCCATCCATCCCCCTCAGCCGACGTGACCACCGACGTGCTGATCATCGGCGGCGGACCGGCCGGTGCAGCCGCGGCACACGTGCTGGCGGCAGCCGGCCGCGACGTGATGATCGTGGACAAGGCCACGTTCCCACGCGACAAGTGTTGCGGCGATGGGCTGACCACACTCGCGCTGCGCGAGCTGGAGACCATCGGGTTCGATCCCGGAACGGTGCCAAGCTGGACCCGGGTGGACGGCGCGCTGGTGCGCTCGCCGAGCGGTCGCGAGGTCTTGGTCCCGCTGGTCGGCACCGGTCAGTTCGCTGCGGTCACGCCGCGGATCGAGCTGGACAGTGCGCTCGTTGATCACGCCTGCGCCGCCGGGGCCGTGTTGCGCGACGGCCACGCGTTCGCCGGCGTCAGTGAGCACACCGACACATCGGTGACGGTGGAGGTGGGCGGACTCGGCGCCGTGCGCGCCCGGTATCTCGTTGCTGCGGACGGGATGTGGTCGCCAGTTCGCAAGGCCGTCGGACTCGGCGATGCCGGCTATCTCGGCGAGTGGCACGGATTCCGTCAGTACGCAACCAACGTCACGGGCCCGGCCAAGAATCGCCTCTACGTGTGGTTCGACGCCGACCTCCTGCCCGGATATGCGTGGTCCTTCCCCCTGCCGGACGGGCGAGCCAACGTGGGCTTCGGGCTGTTGCGCAACGGCACCCGCAAGGTGCAGGAGATGAAGACCATCTGGCCGGACCTGCTGCAGCGGCCGCACATCCGTGAGGCCCTCGGACCCGACGCACAGATGGAGGGCCGGCACACGGCCTGGCCCATTCCAGCACGCATCGATCAGGCGCAGCTGACCTCGGGCCGCGTCCTGTTCGTAGGCGACGCGGCCACGGCAACGGATGCGCTCACGGGTGAGGGCATCGGCCAGGCGCTGCTGACCGGACGGCTCGCCGCAGAAGCGATCCTCGTCGGCGGGGGCCTCGACGCGGCAGCGGTGCGCCGCCACTACGAGGCCGATGTCCGCGAGCACCTGTTCGCCGACCATCGCATGTCGGTGGCGCTCGGCCGGGTGATGGCCAAGGAGTGGGCGGCGCGCGGCGCCGTCCGCGTGGTGGGCGTCAGTGGCTGGACGCGTCGCAACTTCGCGCGCTGGATGTTCGAGGACGAGCCTCGCGCCGTTGCATTCACCCCCGCTCGTTGGCATCGACGGATGTTCCGTCGCGCCGGCGCATTCGCGGGCAACACCCACCCCGGGGCGCCTTCGACCCGCTGACACCG
>JAYTSB010000475.1:0-8870 GCA_043745825.1 Actinomycetota bacterium
GATTCCTTGCCGCGGTTGATGTGCAGGTGCATCAGCGACACACCCTGCACGATCGGCCACGTCATCTCGCGCACGTAGTCGCCGGCGGGCGCCTCGATCTTAATGACCTCGGCGCCGAAGTCGACGAGGTGGGACGCAAGTGCGGCCGGGCCGAGCAGGGATACATCGAGCACTCGCACGCCGGCGAGCAGACCCGGCGAGCCGGAAGGCGCGAAACCATTGGTTGCAGACATCGTCGATCTCGTTTCAGCAGAGTGTGAGGGGCCGGCAGCTCAGCTGCCGAGGCGGTGACGGACATCATGTTCGAACAAGCGCAGGCTGCGCCACGCAGACTCGGGGTGAATGCCGCCCAGCAACGGATGGAAGAGCACGAACGCGAACGGACCGGCGGCCTCGATCTCGGCCACCAGCATGTCCGGCGTCAGCACGCGGTACATGCCGAGCCTGCGGATCTCGGCCACGTCGGCGGCCGGGCGGTACATGCCCTCCAGGCCTGCGTCGGTCATCCACGTGCCGTAGGCATTGGTCTCGTGTAGGAAGAACTCCCCGACCTCGGCCCAGCCGGCTTCGACGTCCTCGGCAAGATGGAAGTTGCCAACGGCGACGCCGACGTACGGGCCAGGGTCCGGATGCCCCAGCGCGATTCGCGCAGTCCGGTACGGCTCCCACAGCTCCGGCATCGACGGCGTGAACCCGTCGGCGATCTCGGCGGCACGCTCGGCCGCTGCCGCGGTGCTGCCGCCAAGGGACAGCGACGGGCCCGCACCGCCTGCCCGCTCCGGCCGGGGCGTGACCTGCGCAGTCCGTCCGGCGTGTTCGAAAACGTCACCGGTCCACGCCGACCGCAGCGTGCCGACCGCAGCACGGGTGCGTCGAGCGCGCTCGCTCATCGGCACACCGAACATCGCGAACTCGTCGGCCACATAGCCGTTGGCGAGCACCAGCTCCAGCCGCCCGCCGCTGATGAGGTCGACGACGGCGGCATCCTCGGCCAGTCGCAGAGGATCGTGCAACGGGGCGACGATCGCAGACACGGTGATGCGGATGGTCTGCGTGCGCGCCGCCATCGCGGCGGCCATCGGCAGCGGTGACGGCAGGTATCCGTCTGCGCTGCCGTGGTGTTCGGAGAGCACCAGCGACACGAAGCCCTGCTGGTCGGCCCAGGCCGCCATGTCCAGCCCAGCGCGGTACCGCTCGGTCATCGACGTGCCCGCCTGCTCCGGATTCCTGAAATCGAACCGCATCCCGAAGAACGCCATGACACTCCCCTCGTTCGGCGATGCGTGATCTCGACTGCACTCGCCGCGTCGGGGTGGCAAGATAGACCACGATGGCCGATCAGCTCCCACCGCCGGTGCAGCGGACGGCGCCGAGGCTCATCCGGGCTCCGCAACTTCCGGCGCCCATGCCAGCGCCGACCCCCACCGATGGAACGCCGCTACCCGAGCGCCTGACCCGCCGTGAACGGCTGGCTGCGATACGGGCCATCAACATCCCGACGTCCATCGTGCGTCGGTTCTTCCAGATCGACGGCATCCGCAAGGCGATGTTGATGGCGTTCAACCTCTTCATCTCGATCCTGCCGCTGATGATCATCACATTCGCCCTCGTCTCGCGTGTTCGCAACCGGATCTCGCTGAGCCAGGTCTTCATCGAGCAGTTCAACCTCAGGGGCGAGACGGCAGCGGTGGTGCGCGGCGCGTTCCCACCCACCCGCAACATCATCAAGGTGGCATCCTTCATCGCTGTCGGCTCGTTCGCGCTCAGTGGCTTCGACGTCGCGTCCGTTTTCCAGCGCACGTTCGCCGACGCGTGGAACGTCAAGCACTACCGCGGCTGGCGCGGCCCGGTGCGCGGCGCAGCCTGGTTCGTGCTCGTGTTCGCCACGTTCGCGTTCGGCCAACTGCTGCAGCGCGTGCCCGCCAAGCACGGCGCGTGGGCCTATTCGCTCAGCATCCCGATCGTGCTCGTGATGCACTATTGGTTCTGGCTGGTCACTCCACGGCTCCTGCTCGACAAGCCGCTCGCCGAGCGCGATCTGCGGCCCGGAGCGATTTTGGGGATGATTGGCAGCACCGGGCTGTGGGTGCTGTCACTCGTGATCCTGCCGGGTTGGTTCAGCTGGTACGGCCGCGGTTTCGGAGGCGTGGGCATCGCTCTTGCGATGCTCAGCTGGACGTACGTGGTGAGCATCGTCTGGGTGGTGATCGTGGTGATCTCGGCCGTCATGTGGGAGCGTTCGGCCCCCATCGAGTCAGTGATCCAAGTCTCCGACGCCGACCGACTCGACGCCTGAACCCGAGCGTCGGAATTCCCTCAGCGGCGGGCGCGGGGCAGGCCGAGGTGGCGCTCGGCGATGTTGTTCTTGTTGATCTCCGTCGTGCCACCGTAGATGGTGGTGACGGGGCTGTGCCGGGCGTCGTACTCGATCCAACCGTCCGCTGCCGCACCGGGTTGATCGAATTGCAGCAGGCCCTCGGCGCCGGCCATCTCCTGGAACCATCGCGACGCCTTCTGGTAGGCCTCGCTGGCGAAGAGCTTCGTCATCGAGCCCTCCAGTCCGGGCAAACCGCCCGAGGCGGCGATCCACGCCGCTCTCTGGGTGAGCAGCGTGGAGACATGGTTGTCAATGGCCACCCTGGCGAGCTTCTCGCGCACTGCGGCCTCATGGATCCGCCCGGACCGACGAGCCCATTCGGCGGTGTGCTGCAGCAACGGCACGCCCGGGTTGGTGCCGCCCATCACCCCACGCTCGAACGCCAGCGCCACGCTCATCACGTGCCATCCGCCGTTGACCTCGCCGAGCACGCAGTCGTCGCCGACGCGCACGTCGTCGTAGAACGTTGCGTTTGTGCGCTCGGTGGCCATGGTGTGCACGGGATCCACGCGGATGCCTGGCGTGTTCATCGGGATGAGGAACATCGTCAGGCCCTTGTGGCGGGGCAGGGTCGGATCCGTGCGGGCGAGCAGGATCACCCAGCGGGCTTCGTGCGCCATCGTGGTCCACATCTTGGCGCCGTTGATGACCCACTCGTCACCGTCGCGAACGGCACGGGTGGTGAGCGAAGCGAGATCGCTGCCCACGTCGGGCTCGCTGTAGCCCATGCAGATCAACGCTTCGCCCGATGTGACGGCCGGGATGACCTCGGCCTTCTGGTGCTCGTTGCCGACGTGTTGCACCACGCCCGCGATCATCACCGCCACGGCCAGCGCGTCCACGGGCGCGCCGGCCTTCTCGATCTCGTTGAACAACACCCACAACTCGATCGGGTCGCCAGCGCCGAGGCCGGGCACGGCGCGCTCGACGAGGCCCTCGGCGGCGAGGGCTCGGTTCAGTGCCGGATTGTTGAACGTACCGCTCTGGTGCTGGATGCGTACCGCATCCGGGGTGTGGTGCGCGGCCACGATGGCGCGCACGCGCTCGCGGTAGGCGCGCACGTCGGGTCCGAGCTCGAAGTCCATCAGGCGGCTCCTTCGGACGCAGCGGGGGTGTTCGCCACGGGCCAGAACCGTTCGGCGAGCGCGAGCATCTCCGCAGCCGGTTCACCGAGGATCAGCGCCCAACCTCGGGCGCGACGGTAGAGGAGCTGGATGTCGTATTCCTCGGCGAATCCGTAGCCACCATGGAAGTGCAACGAGCGGTCCGTCGCGTGCGCGGCCACATCTGCCGCGAACAGGAACGACATGGACGCAAGGGCGAACGGGTCGTCGATGTCGTTGCGAGCGGTGTCGCACCGACCGGTGTGGCCGCTGTCCAGCGCCGCAGCGGCCTCGTGCACGAGCAGCCGGGCGCCGTCGATGGAGCCGGGAAGATCGGCGAGACCGTGCTGCACGGCCTGGAACGACCCGATGGGCACACCGAACTGATGACGCTCCTGCACGTACCGCACGGCCAGCTCGAGCGCCATCGTCGAGATCCCGACAAGCGCTGCGGCGGTCAGGACCTTCCACTCGGCCAGCGGACGCAGGAAGTCGTCGGCCGCGCCGAGCACGATCCGTTCACCGTCCCGAGCGTTGCGATGGGCGATCGGTGCACATGCGTGGTTGCGCGGGGCCGCACCCGGTGGGGTCTGTCGCACTGCGACCATCTCGTCGACATCGACGCCGATCACCACCTCGGCCACCGCACCAGCAGGTACGAGCGACCACCGGCCATCGGCATCGGCCGGGCGAAGAGAGACTGTTGCCAGCGACGTGTCCGCCCAGCCGGGGTGCGCGGCAAGCAGGGCAGAAGCGACGGCATGCTCCACGAAGGGCGCCGGGGCGATCCACCGGCCTGCTGTCTCGGCGATGACGGCGAGGTCGCCGACGGCTGCACCGCTGCCCCACACCTCCATCCCGTCCAGCTTGCGCCACAGCTCGTCGTCGTGGCCGAGCGGCTCGGCGCGGCGCACGACCGCCGGCGTGGATTCACGGCTGAAGAACTGCTCGAACGCGTCGAAGAGATCGCGCTGGTCGGAGGAGAAGGCGAGCTCCATCGTTCAGACGACCAGTACGGCTTTGCCGACGACGCGCCGGTTCTGCTGATCGGCGAGCGCCTGCGCGGCGTCCTCGAACGCGTAGCTGGTGGGCTCGACCGGATGCAGCTCGCCGGCCACGATGCGCTGGAGGATCTCGGCCACCATCTGTTGGTTCTCCTCGGGGTGCTTGACGACCCAGCCACCCCACTCGACGCCGGTGACGCGGCGGTTGCGGAGCAGCACCTGATTCGCTTCGAGCTTGGGGATCTGACCGGAGGCGAAGCCGATCACCAGGAACTGGCCGTCGTCGCGCAGGGCGCGCAAGCATTGCTCGCCCACCGTGCCGCCGATGGGGTCGTACACCGCGTCGACGCCGTCGCCGCTGATCTCCTTGGCCCGCGCCTTGACGTCTTCGGAGCTGGAGTCGATCACGGCCACGGCGCCCCGGCTCGCGGCGAGTGCACGCTTGTCCGCCGACGACGCCGCGGCAATCACGCGAAGACCGAGGGCGTGGCCGACGTCGACCGCGCCGAGACCCACACCACCGCCTGCGCCGAGCACGAGCAGCCACTGACCGGGCTGCAACTTGGCCCGCCGCCGGAGCGCGAAATACGCCGTGCCATAGCTCTGCATGAACGTGGCCGCCTGGCCGTCGGTGAGGGTGTCCGGAAGGATCAGCGTGTTGCGGGCGGCCACCACCATCTCCGTGGCGAAGGCACCGGCTCCGCTGGTGACGAGGACGCGCTGGCCGAGCGAGCGGTCGGTCACGCCCTCGCCGAGTTCGGTGATCACACCGACGGATTCGCCGCCGGGCGTGAACGGCAGCGGCGGCTTGATCTGATAGAGGCCCTGCACGATGAGTGCATCGACGAAGTTCACGCCCGCAGCGCGCACCTCCACACGCACCTGTCCAGCACGCAGCTCGGCCGACGGTCGCTCGACAATCACGAGTTGGTCGAGCGGGGCAAACGCAGTGCAGACAACGGCTCGCATCCCTGTGACCGTAGCTCCCGTCACCTTCGCAGCGGCCAGTCGCCCAGCACCCGTGACACCCAGACCAGAGACGTTGTTCCGTTCATCGGGGTGCCTACGGGCGCGTGTTCCGAGACCAGGTGGCCTCGTCCTGACCGAGCTCTTTGAGCCGCTTGGTGGCAAACAGCGGCGGAGGCATCGGGGTGCCGGTGCGAATGGTTTCCACCCACTCGCTGTCCTCGGCCCAGACGTGACACGTGTTGAGGTTCATCTTCCACTGGGCCTCACGCTCCTCGCGGCTCAGCGTACGCGGCATGAAGTTCACGTTCCCGGTGCCGTTGTCCGTGCCGTTGTCCGTGCCGGTGTTCGGGGCCTCGGCCGCTCGGCGCTTGGCATCACTGGCGGTCATGCTCCAAAAGCACTGCACGGCCACCGGTGCCATCGCCTGCAGCAGCGCCGTGGTGTGCGTGCAGCCGCGAGGCCCACCGAAGAGCTCGCGGACGCGGTGCGTGAAGCCGCGGGCGATGGGCAGCCCGATCAACTTCTCGTAGTGCGTGGTGATCACGGGACAGGCGTCGTTCGGGTGCACCTCGAAGTGCACGGTGGCGCCGACGATCTCCAGCGTCGGGAAGGCGACCTCCAGCTCGACCTGCATGTGGTGGATCGTCAGCGGGTCGTTGTCGTCCTCGATGTAGAGGCGGGGCGGCTTCTGGTCGCGCACGGCACCGCGGATCAGCAGGTTGGGGTCCTTGCGGAACGCGCGCACGCGGTACTCGCGATCGTGCAGAACCTCCAGCTCGTCGGGGTCGGCTGGCAGGATCTCGTTGCGGTCGAACAGACTCCCGGCCGAACGAGTCTCGGTCGGTTGAAATGGTGAGCTCACGCCACGGGTGTATCAGCGATGAGCCGACCCAGGCGAACCAGCGACGGCATGGCGCTGCCCAGCGACAGCTCGAGCTGCTTGCCCCACAGAAAGCAGCGGTGCAGCGGGTAGTCCCGGTCCACGCCGACGCCGCCGTGGAGGTGCTGCGCCGCGTACAGCACCTGCGAGCCGCCGTCGCTGGCCCAGTACTTCGCACTGGCCACCTGCTCGGCAGCGGGCTTGCCTTCACTCAGGCGCCAGATCGCCTGCCACGCCGTGAGCTTGACGGCCTCGTTGTTGATGTAGCTGTCACCGGCGCGTTGGCTGACGGCCTGGAACGTGGCGATCTGGCGATCGAACTGGATGCGCTGCTTGGTGTACTCGGCGGTGAGAGCGAGGGCGCGCTGGCAGACACCGGACATCACGATGCACTCGGCCGCGGTGGCAACGTCCAGCAGCCAGGCCAAACCGTCCGCATCGGCGAGCTTGGCTGCTGGTGCATTCACAAGCGTGACCCGTGCTTCGGCCACGCCGCTGGTGGTCTCCTGACGCTCCACGGTCACGCCCTCGGCCGCGGCATCGACCACGTACAGGCCGTCGGTCGCGGACACCACGAACGCGGCGGCAATCGAGCCGGCCGGCACACACACCTTCTCACCGCTGATGCGGCCGTCGGTGACGCTCGTCGACGGTTCGTGCACGTCGCCGCCGGCCTCCTGGAGGGCGATGGTGACGATGCGCTCGCCTGCGGCGACGCCCTGGAGGTGGGCGGTACCGTCGAACCGACCGAGTGCTGCACCGGCTACGAACACAGCGAACGCAGGCACGGGTGCGGTGGCACGACCGACCTCTTCGAGCACGACGGCAGCCTCGATCAGACCCAGGCCGCCGCCGCCCACAGACTCGGGCAGGTTGATGCCGGCAATGCCGGAGTCGGCCAGGGTGCGCCACAGGCCGAGGTCGAGACCGTGATCAGAGCCCGCTGCGGCCTTCTGGGAATCGTTGGTCACCCGCTCGGAGAGAATCTTGTTGGTGAGCTCGCGCAAGTCGTCCTGCTCGGCGGAGAGTCTGAAGTCCATGTCTGTCCCGTCTCACTTGACCCGGGGGAACCCGAGGCCGAACATCGAAATGAGATCGCGTTGCGTCTCGTTAGTACCGCCGCCGAAGGTGAGGATGATGGTGCCGCGGTACGCGGACTCCAGCCGGGCGCGCAGTACGGCCCCGGGCGAGCCGGCCTTCACGTACCCAACCGGCCCCAGAACCTCGAACAGCAAGCGGTAGGCCTCCTGGTAGAACTCGGTGCCGAACACCTTCACGCTGGACGCGTCAGCCACCGAGAGCGCCCCCTGGGTGGAGGTCCACGCGACCTTCCAGTTGATCAGCCGCAGGAACTCCAGCTTGGCGTGCACCTTGGCGAGGTTGATCTGCACCCACGGCTGGTCGATCACGCGTGAGCCGTCGGGGCGGATGGTGCGCTTGGCCCAGTCGCGCACCTCGGTGAAGGCACGCTCCACGACACCGCTGCTGCACAGCGTGACGCGCTCGCGGTTGAGCTGCGTGGTAACCAGCGACCACCCGGCGTCCTCCTCGCCGACGAGGTACTTGGCCAGTACCCGCACGTTGTCGAAGAACACCGAGTTGATGTCGTGGTCGCCGATCAGGCTGAGCGGTTGGATCGTGATGCCGGGCGTGTCCATCGGCAGGATGAGGATGCTGATGCCCTTGTGCTTGGCCACTTCCGGGTTGGTCCGCACCGCCAGCCAGCAGTAGTCGGCACCGTTGGCGAGGCTCGTCCACGTCTTCTGGCCGTTGATGATGAACTCCTCGCCGTCGCGAACGGCGCGAGTCTTCAGACTGGCCAGGTCCGTGCCGGCACCCGGTTCGCTGTAACCGATGCAGAAGTGGATCTCGCCGGCGAGGATCTTGGGCAGGAAGAACTCCTTCTGCCACTCCGAGCCGTAGGCCATGATCGTGGGACCGACGGTGTTGATGCTGAGCATCGGCACTGGTGCGCCTGAGCGCATCGACTCGTCGAAGAACACGAACTGCTCGATCGCACTCTTGCCCTGGCCGCCCCACTCCTTCGGCCAGCCGATGCCGGCCCATCCGTCCGCGCACATCTGCTTCCAGACCGAGCGCGTCTTGGGCGAGATGCCGTGACCCTCGGACAGTTCGGCCACCGTCTCCGGATCGAGCAGCCCTTCGTAGTACTCGCGCAGTTCGGCGCGCAGCGCCTCCTGCTCTGTGGTGTACCCCAGTTCCATGCGGGGCAACATAGCCCGTTTCTGACGGACCATCAGATACGGAGACGCAGGAAAACGCTGCGATCGGACCGGCTCGAGGTGGCGCGGCCATGATGTCCGCATGACCGACGGCACCCCCAACGCCAGGCGCACCGGCCCGCTCGCGGGACTGCGCGTGATCGAGCTCACGGGCCAGGGGCCCGGCCCGTACTGCGGCATGATCCTCGCCGACTACGGATGCGACGTGGTGACGGTGGACCGCGCTTCCGATGCGGAGAACGTGGACACCAGCCGCCCTGCCACCAACCCGTTCATGCGCGGCAAGCGATCCAT
>JAYTSB010000476.1:0-17229 GCA_043745825.1 Actinomycetota bacterium
CTTCAGTTGGATGTACGGGCTGACGTCCACTGCGTGGGTCAGCTCGTCCTCGGGAGTGCCCATCGGGTTGCCATCGTCGGCAGGCCCGTTGGGATCGAAGTCCCCGTCCACGTCTCCGGCGGCGCGGGCCGCCTGGAAGAAGCGGATCATCGCGTCACGGTTCATCGTTGCCTCGAACACCGCCGAGGTGGATGCCAGGGCGGCGGCACGGTGCCCCACCGTGTGCACCTTGACGTGATCCGGGTGGCCATAGTTGCCGTGCCAGTCGTAGGTGGTGAGCACGTCCGCGCCCTCCTCGACGAGGACTGCAGCCAGCCGCGCGGCGGCTTCGTCGAGTTCGGCTCGATGAAACGACGAGGGGTCGTGGTTCTGCTCCCAGCCGGTCATGCCACTGTCCTTGTAGCCCAGCCACTCGACGCGGTGCACGCCGAGGACCTTCGCCGACGCGAGCACCTCGTTGCGGCGACGGTCGACCAGGGTCTCGCCCTCGCCGAGATCCTCGGGCACCTCACCGAAGTCACCGTTGGTGGCCAGCACCAACACCACCCGATGACCTTCGGCTGCGGCACGCGCCAGGGTGCCGCCGGTGCTGATGCACTCGTCGTCCGGATGGGCGTGGAACGCCACGAGAGTTCCCACTTCGACTCCTGTTTCCTTCGCTGCCGGGGCGAAGGTCGACCCAGCCGAACCGACAGCGGCCTACTTCACCGCACCCGACTCGAACAACGAGTCAATCGCCATTGGATCGAATCCCCAATCGGCGAGGATGTCGCGGGTGTGTTCGCCCGCACGCGCGGGTGGCAGCACCACGAGCGGCTTGGTGCGGCTGAACCGCGGTGCCGGTGCGGGCTGCATGACGCCACCGAACTCGATGAACGTCTCCCGCTGGGTGTTGTGCGGATGCTCGGCCGCTTCGCTCATCGTCAGAACCGGCGCGAAGCACACGTCGGTGTGCTCCATGAGAGCACACCACTCCGCCCTCGTCTTGGTGGCGAACACCTCGGCGAGACGGCTCTTCAGGTGCGGCCAGTTGGCGTGGTTCATCTGCGGTTGGAACTCCGGGTCGGCCTCCAGGCCGGTGAGCCGCAGCAGTTCGGCGTAGAACTGCGGCTCGATCGAGCCGATGGAGATGTACTCGCCGTCGCTGCAGGCGTACACGTCGTAGAAGTGGGCACCGGTGTCGAGCAGGTTGGTGCCGGGCGCACCTTCGTTGAACGCACCCATCGCCT
The DNA here is from genome assembly GCA_043745825.1 of Actinomycetota bacterium. Lineage (GTDB taxonomy): Bacteria > Actinomycetota > Acidimicrobiia > Acidimicrobiales > Ilumatobacteraceae > WLMZ01. The sequence goes on from JAYTSB010000476.1 coordinate 1,230, forward strand.
TGAATGCCCAGAACATCGTCATCAGCGTCGCCGCGCCGTCCACCATTGCGGTGTCGACGACCTGGCCCTGGCCGCTGCGCTGCGCCTCCAGCAGCGCGCACACCACGCCGAACGCAAGGAACATGCCTCCACCGCCGAAATCACCGACCATGTTGAGCGGCGGCACCGGTGCCTCACCGGCGCGTGCGAAATGAGCGAGGGACCCGGCGAGGGAGATGTAGTTGATGTCGTGCCCTGCGGCTTGGGCATAGGGGCCGTCCTGACCCCACCCGGTCATCCGGCCGAAGACGAGCTTGCGGTTGCGGGCCATGCACGTGTCCGGGCCCAGGCCGAGCCGCTCCATCACGCCGGGACGGAATCCCTCGATGAGCGCGTCGGAGTGCTCGATCAGCTTCAGCAGCGTGTCTCGACCGGGCTCGGACTTGAGGTCGATGGCGATGTTGCGCCGATTGCGTTGCAGCACGTCCTGGTTCGGACCGGCACCGGGGCGCACGGCCTGGGTACGCTCGACGCGGATGACCTCGGCGCCCATGTCGCTCAGCATCATTGCGGCGAATGGGCCGGGTCCGATGCCGGCGATCTCGATGATGCGGTAGCCGCTCAGTGGTCCGGGCATAGGTGGCTCCTGGGGATTGGGTCGAGTGATGACGGATGACTGGTCAGGACGCGGTGTGGCGGTCGGCCAACGCGGCATGTGCGGCGATCGCATTGACCGTGAGCGGCCACAGCGGTTCGGGGAGATCGTGGCCCATGTCCGCGAGCACCATCAGGTGCGACCCTGCAACGAGCGCGGCCGTGCGCTCCGCAGCTGCCACGGGGAACAGGGTGTCGTCGCGCCCATGGATGACGAGCGTGGGGATTCGCACCGAGGGCAGCAGCGCGGCGCGGCTGCCACTGGCGTAGATGGCGCCGAGCTGGCGCGCGGATCCCTCCGGGTAGAAGCTGCGATCGAAGTCGAGGGCCGCCTGCGCACGCACCTGATCGGCGTTGGCGTACCGCTTCGACTGCCACACCAGTGCCCGCACCGAGTTGTCGATGTACGCGTCACGCTCGGTGGGCGGGGGGGCCAGCAGGGCAGCCCCGGCCTCCGGTGTGGGCATGCTGACATCGGGGTCACCCGGAGTGGACATGATGGACACCAGCGAGCGGGTCCGCTGGGGGTGCTCGATCGCGATGGTCTGGGCAATCATCCCGCCCATTGACGCCCCGGCAACGTGGGCCGAAGCGATGCCGAGGTGATCGAGCAAGCCCATCGCATCCGCAGCCATGTCACTGAGCGTGTAGGGCACCGACGGCAGAAGATGCGGTTGCTCGGTCAGTGCCGCCGTCATGATCGCGTCGAGGTCCACCGTGACGCCATCAAGCTTGGTGCTCAACCCGCAGTCACGGTTGTCGAAGACGATGACCTGCAGTCCCCGCGCAGCGAGCATCTCGCAAAAGCCCACCGGCCACGATGTCAGCTGCGCGGTGAACCCCATCACCAACAGCAGGGCCGGGTCGGCCGAGTCGCCGAACGTCTCGTATTCGACGGCGATCGATGGCGACGACCTGCTGTTGACGAGGGCTTGGGGCATGGCGCTGAGTCTCGCCGTGCTGCGGCTCGCCGGTCAACACGAAGGACGATACGGTTTGCAGCCATGACGGTCTTCGGGGTCCACACGGGTCTACAACACATCAGCACCGACGCGTTGCGCGCCTCGTGGCGACGCATCGAATCGCTGGGATACGGCTGGATCTCCATCTGGGACCACTTCTACGGTGCCACCGGCAAACCCGATGACGCCGAGTGCCTGGAGGCCGTTGCGTTGCACGCCGCGCTGGCGTGCGAAACCTCCCGCGTCCGCATCGGCTCGCTCGTGTACTCCATCGGCTACCGGCACCCGGCCGTGTTGGCCAAGGCGATCACCGCCATCGACCACCTGAGCGGTGGTCGCGCCGACATGGGTATCGGCGCCGGCTGGGCCGAGGTCGAGTACGCCGCGTACGGCATCCCCTACCCCGATGCCAAGACCCGCCTCGATCAGCTGGAGGAGGGCATCCAGGTGTTGCGCAGCCTGCTCCACGGCGAAGTCTCCAACTTCAAGGGCGAGTACTTCAGCCTGCACGACGCCCGCAATGAGCCCCGGCCCGTGCAAGACCGGCTGCCGATCTGGATCGGCGGTGGCGGGGAGAAGCGAACGCTGAAGATCGCCGCCAGGTACGCCGACGGATGGAACGTGCCATTCGTGTCGCCCGGCGAGTTCGCACGCAAACGTGGCATCCTCACCCAACACTGCGACACCGTGGGGCGCGACCCTGTCGACATCCGCTGCGCGATCAACGTCGGCCTGGCCTGGACCGAGGAGAGTCTGGAGGCACAGTTCGGCCATCTCACCAACGCCGTGCGCGGCGGCTGCCTCACCGGTTCAGACGATCAGGTGTTGGACACCATCAGTCGGTACATCGATGCCGGCGCCGACCAGGTGAACATCGCGTTGCGCGCACCGTTCGACCTGGACGCGTTGGAGCGGCTCAGCACAGCACTGCGCCTGAATTGATGTCCGCGTGAGCAATCACTTCCGCGTCCGTGCCCCTGGCCGGGTGAACCTGATCGGCGACCACACCGACTACACCGGCGGCCTGGTGATGCCGATGACCATCGATCGATGGACGGTGATCGAAGGCGAACGCCAGGACGGTCCGATCGAACTCACCTCGGCGGACGAGACCGATCCCGTGCGCCTCTCGCTGCCCATCGAGGATGCGTCCGCCGTCGAACCGCACTGGGGGCGATACATCGCGGGTGTGGCCGCGGAGCTGGGCAGCACCTCGCACGCGGTGCGCGGCCACGTCACCACGGACATCCCCGTCGGCGCTGGTCTCTCGAGCAGCGCCGCGCTGGAGCTCGCGGTCGCCTTGGCGCTTGGCTTCGACGGCGACCCGGTCACACTCGCGGAGCTCGGCCGGCGCGCCGAGCATCGCGCCAGCGGTGTGCCGTGCGGGATCATGGACCAGCTCTGCATCGCCGCCGGTGTGGCCGGACACGCGCTGCTCATCGACTGCCATGAACTGACCGTCGAGCCCGTTCCACTTCCCGCCGACATTGCGGTGATCGTCCGGTTCGTGCAGCACCGCACGCTCGTCGGCAGCGAGTACGCCGACCGGGTTGCGGAGTGTGCGGCCGCGGAAGCGCTGATCGGCCCACTGCGACTGGCAACCATCGACGCAGTCGGCACCATCGCCGACGACGTGATCCGCCGTCGCGCGCGGCACGTGGTGACCGAGAACCAGCGCGTCCGCCACTTCGCCGAAGCCTTGCGCCGTCACGATCTCGTCGCCCTCGGCCGACTGATGCTCGAGTCCCACGACAGCCTGGGCGCGGACTTCGGGATCAGCACGCCCGTCATGGATGCGGCCGTCGCCGAACTGGCCGGGCGCCCGGGCGTGTACGGGGCACGCATGACCGGCGGGGGCTTCGGCGGCTGCATCGTCGGCATCGCGGATGCGACGCTCGCAGAATCCGCTGCGGGTTCGGACGGATGGATCGTGCACGCAGTGGCCGGAGCGATCAGCGACGGCAGCGCTGGGGTATGAGCGTGATCGTGCTCCACCTCATGCCCCGGGATGCATGGGAACGTCTCGTGCCCGGCGAGCCGATCACGAACGCGTCGCTGGAGACCGAGGGCTTCATCCACTGCACCGACGATCACGACGTGCTGTTGCAGGTGGCCAACGCGTTCTACCGCGACGTGCCCGGCGAGTTCGTGGTGCTGCGCGTTGCGGTCGCCGATCTCACGAGTGCGTGCGTCTGGGAGGCGCCCGCCCACATCAATGGATCGGGCGAGTCCTTCGCCGAGTCGTTCCCACACGTGTACGGACCCATCGACCGCAACGCCGTGGTGGGCGTAGAAGCCGTGCGGCGCGACGCCGGCCGCACGTTCGTCGGCTACTCCCCCGAGCCCAGCGCGTGAGCCAACCGCGTTCGAGCCGCTGACGAGCGAGCTCCCCACCAGAACAGGTCCTGACCGTCCACCAGGCGCACATCGACATCCACCAGAGCCGCCGTCACCTCTGCGACGTGCCGGGCAGCGAAGGGATACGGCTCCGAGGGCAACACCACCAGATCGGGACGACGGGTCGCGACCTCGTCGAGTGTGACCTCCGGGTACGCCGTCGTGCTCTCGGCGTAGATGTTGTCGACACCGATCGACGCCAGCAGCGACGAGCCGTACGTGCCGCCGCTGCACGTCATCCACGGGCGTCGCCAGATCGCGACGAACGCCGTTCGGCGTGGCCGATCATCCGGACGCTGGTGCACCTCCGGAGTCAGCGGGGACATGCCGAGCCGCTCCCGCACGAGGTTCATCTGCGCGGCCAGTTCGTCGAACGCCGTCACGTGCGTGGCGTGCACGGCCATGCCGGCAGCAATCAATGCCTCAGCGTCCTCCCGCCGATTCTCCTCGCGGTCCATCAGCACCAGATCGGGTGCCAGTGCACGGATCGCGGCGAGATCCGGATCCTTGGTCCCGCCGACGTGCGTCAGGGTCGGCTGCTCGCAGAACCTCGTGCAGGCGATCGGGGTGACGCCCCAGGCGAGCAACGTCTCGGTCATCGATGGGACCAGGCTCACCACGCGCCGAGGCGCGGCAGAGATCATTCCGCCCGTCGCTCAGCCGCCGAGGAGGCGCTGCTTCTGGGCATCGAACTCTTGCTGCGTCAGCGAACCCCGCTGCAGCAGGCCCTCCAACTTCTCCAGTTGGCCGGCGACGTCGGCGCCACCGACGGACGCACCAGCCGCGGCGTAACCGCCACGCTGGCGGCTCTTGGCCTCCACCTGGGCATGCACGAGGTTCTGCACGCGCTGGGGCTTGCGCACGTCGGTGAAGCGCTGCTGACCGTCCTCGCCACCTGACTCGATGAGCAGGTCGCCCGCCCCGAGCAGGCGCTCGAACGCGCTCTGGTTGAAGTTCACGTTGTTAACGCGGTCGAGTGGGATCTCGATGCCGCTCTTACCGACGACACCCTGGCGGAAGATGATGCGGTCGTTGGTGATCACGAAGTTGGTTGTGATCCATTTGAGGTACCGCATCAACAGCCAGATCGCGCTGACGACAATGGCGACGAGCGCAACGTAGCCGAGGTACTTGCGGGTGTTACCGCTGTCCAGTCCGACACGCACTGCGATGCCGGCGGCGATGCTGACGGCAAGCGCGAGGGCGGCTTCGAAGAAGAACCACCAGTGCGGATGCAGATCGAGCGCAACCGTCTCGTCAGGGTTCAACAGCTTCTTCGGATACGCCATGAGCGCCACTATAGGTGGCGCGCGTTCGGATGTCGGCGACGTAGCGTTTGAGCGTGGACGTGGATTCGATGCTCACCGGACTCGATCCGGATCAGCGCGAAGCCGTCACCGTGACAGCCGGCCCGCTGGCCATCATCGCTGCGCCGGGATCCGGCAAGACCACCGTGCTGACCCGGCGCATCGCCCATCGCATCGCCACCGACCCCGATGTCCACGCCCAGCACGTGCTGGCGCTCACCTTCACCAGCCAGGCCGCAAGCGAGCTGCAGCGCAGGCTACGGCGCGCCGGTCTGCGTGACCGCGTGGAGGCCGGCACGTTCCACGCCGTAGCCCTGCGGTTGCTGCGCCAGCGCGCCGCAGACAACGGCCAGCAGGCCATCTCGCTCGTCGGCGATCGCATGCGACTGCTCGGTGAGGCGATGCGGAGCGTGAACTCCACACTCGATCCGTTCACGGTGATGGCGGAGATCGATTGGATCCGCGCTCGTCGGGTGCCCTTCGGCGAGTACTCGGTTGCGGCCAAGCAGGCCGGTCGACGTGCCAACATCACTCCAGCACAGCTGTCGGCAGTGTCCGATGCCTTCAGCACCGTGAAGCGCCGACGCGGGGTCGTGGACTTCGACGACCTGCTCGAGCAGTGCGTCCAGGTGCTGCACACGGATCGGCTGTGGGCGGCCGGTGTGCGCTGGCGATACCGCCACCTGTACGTGGACGAGGGCCAGGACCTCAACCCACTGCAGCACGCGATGTTGGAAGGCATCCGCGACGGCCGTGCCGACCTGTGCATCGTCGGCGATCCGCGCCAGGCGATCTTCGGGTTCAACGGTGCTGATCCGGCCATCATGAACGGGATCGAGCGGCTCTACCCCGGGGTCACCATCGTGCGGTTGCGGCGCAACTATCGCTGTTCGCCGCAGGTGATCGAGGCGTCGCGCACGGTCCTCGCTCACGCCGATCAGACCGACGACTCGATCGCGGTGGCAGAGGACCGCGACGCAGTGCGCGTGATGGAGTTCGCCACCGAGGCCGATGAGAGCGCGGGCGTGGCTCGCATCCTGCGCGAGATCGTCGGCCCACATCAGAGTTGGCGCAGCTGTGCGGTACTGGCACGTACGGTCGCTCAGCTCACCACCGTCGGCGAGGCGCTGGCCAAGGCGGGTGTGCCAGTCAACGTGCAGGGCCGTGCCGGCAACGAGCGCGCCCTCGGCCACGCCGTGCGCGAGGCCTGCGCCCAGCGCGGCGCCACCGAGCTCGGTTCCTGGATCGAACGAGTCACCAACGAGGGCTCCACGGACTCCATCCGCGCTCGCGTGGCCGAGGCCGCCGACCGGTACCTCGCCCAGCAACCGGGCATGTCCTTCCGGGCGTGGATCGAGCTGCACTCCCCGTTCGACGATCTCGAAGACGCCGAGGCCGGCGACGCCGTGGACCTGCTGACGTTCCACGCTGCGAAGGGTCGCGAGTGGCAGCGGGTGGTGGTCATCGGCGCGGAGCACGGTCTCGTGCCCCACAGCACAGCCGTCACACCCGCCCAGCGCGCCGAAGAGGCTCGCCTGCTCTATGTGGCCTGCACCCGCGCTCGTGAGCAGCTGGTGGTCACCTGGGCGCGGCGTCGCAAGGACCGGATCTCGCGCCCATCACCGCTGATCGAGGGCATCGACGCGCTCGGCGCGAGCACGCCCATCGCGCCGCCGCCCACACCGAGAACGCCGCGCCCTGCGCCGGACCCCGTGCACGCTGCGCTGGTGGAATGGCGGCGGGTCGCAGCCCGCGCTGCGCAGGTGTCGCCCACCTCGATCTGCTCCGACGAGTCGCTGCGCGCCGTCGCCCAGGCTCGACCGACGTCCGTGGAGTCCCTGGTACCGCTCACCGACCTCGGCCCGCTGGCAGCAGCACGGGTGGGACCGCGCCTGCTCGCCGCCCTCAGTCGGGCTGTGGATCCTCCGCAGCGGCCCGCAACCCGATCAGCCGACCGAAGACCTCCGGCTTCATCGAGATGAACAAACCCTGCGCCTCAGCACACAGGCGGTCGCCGTCGCTGAGGGTGGCGCTGGTGTAGATCTTGCGGCCCTCGACCCGGTCCATCCGGGCGACGAAGCGAACCTCGCGGAACAGCGGCGTCGGCGAGCGATAGGAGATCTCCAACCGCCCCGTCATGCCCTGCTGGCCGGCATAGCCCTGGGCGAAGCCGAGCACCTCGTCGAAGCCGGCAGCAATGAACCCGCCGTGCAGGCAGCCGGGCGGGCCCTCGTACGCCGCGCCGTAGGTGCACGTCGCCACCACGGTGCTGTCGTCGGAGTATTCCACGGTCATCGGCGGGGCGAGCGGATTGAGCCGGCCGATGAACGGACTGAAGTCGAGGAAGTGCTCGCGACCGTTGGCCAGCGATCCCTCGGCGACGCCGAGGTAGCCGCGCCCATGCGACTGGCCGCGCAGCAGGGCGACGGCCCCAGCCACCATCTCGGCGGCCCGCCCGAAGTCCTCGTCGCTTGCGGTGCTGCGCATCAACTCGTCGATGACCGAGCGCGTGGCGCTGGCAAGGTCGACCCGTGCACCCGTCTGGGCCCGACCGCTGGCGACCCGTTCGTTCAACAGCGTGAGCATCTCGGCGCGATGGCTCGGGGTGGGCGACGTCTGCTCGTCGGTCATGCCGGGTCCAGGTCGACGATGACCGGCGCGTGGTCGCTGGGTGACGTGCCCTTACGCGCGTTGCGGTCCACGACGCAGAACGTGCTGCGGGCCAGCACCGGAGCGGTACCGAGGATCAGGTCGATGCGCAGACCGCGGCCCATGTGGAAGTCACCAGCGCGGTAGTCCCACCACGAGTACAGCTTGTCCTCGGTGTGGAAGTGGCGGAAGAGATCCGTCAGGCCCCACTCGCACAGCCGAGTGAGTGCTCCCCGTTCGGCCGCGCTGGTGTGCGTTGCCCCCACGAACTTGGCCGGGTCGTACACGTCGCGGTCGTCGGGAGCGATGTTGAAGTCGCCGGTCACCACCACTGCGTCCGTCGGCGATGACGTGGCCGCGACATGCCGGCGCAGGCGCTGCATCCAGGCCAGCTTGTACCGATAGTGGTCGTGGTCGAGCGAGCGGCCGTTCGGCACGTACACCGATGTGATGCGCACGCCGCCGCACGTTGCCGTGATCAAACGCGCTTCGGCGTCGGCCGGGTCGCCATCGGCGAAGTTGGCGACGACGTCATCGAGACCCACCTTGGACAGGATCGCGACGCCGTTCCATTGGCCCTGGCCGTGGTGCGCCGACTCATAACCAAGGGCCTGAAAGGTGAGCGCCGGGAAGGCGTCGTCGGCGAGCTTGGTCTCCTGCATGCACAGCACATCCGGCTGCACATCGGCAAGCCATTCCTCGACCCGACCGAGACGGGCTTTCAGCGAGTTGACGTTCCAGGTGGCAATGCGCATCAGCTGTCGGTCTGCTTGGCCGGACGACGCCGGGCCGGCTGCTTCTTCGCCGCAGACGGAGCGGGGTCGGCGGCCGGTGCGGGTGCCGACTCGGCGCCGGCGCGACGCCCGGGGGCGGGCTGCTTTGCGACTGCCTTGGCTGCCGTGGCTGCCTTGTTGGCCGCCGTTTCCTTGCTGGCCGCAGTTGCCTTGTTGGCCGTGGCTGCCTTGTTGGCCGTGGCTGCCTTGTTGGACGTGGTTGCCGTGGTCGCGTTTGTTGCGGTGGTCGCCCTCGGACCCGTGGCAGCCTTGGTGGCGGTGGCTGCCTTTGTCGCTCTCGCCGGCTTGGGTTCGGTCGGCGATGCTGCCGAAACACGAGGATCAATCCGCGCCGTCGCGCCGGCCTTGGTCCCACGGCCCCCTCCGGACCGCTTCGTCGGCGCCACCGCTGCACCGGCGACGCGCGCAGGCTGGGGAACAACCGGTTCTGCGGAGGGCTCGACCGTGTGCTGCTCGACGGACCGCCTCCGGCCGCCGGCCGCCTTTGCCGCCGCCGGCGCCGACTGTTGGATGCCTTCGACCTCCTCGGGCGACGCGGCAGCGAGTGCGGCGGCCCCGATCACCGCAGCGGCCGCGGCCTGCTTGGGCCCCCGCCTCGCCTTCGGCGCGATCGGGGCAACGACTGGCGCCATCGACGGCACAGCGAGATCGATGCTGCGCCGGGCCGCCCCGAAGCTGCTCACCACCAGCGTCACGGTCTCGCCGAGTTCCATCGCCTCGCGCGCGCTGCGCGGCGCGGGTTCGGCCATCAAGCGCAACGGCACGTAACCGTGCACGTCACCGATCAACACGTAGGCACCATGAGAGGAATAGCTCTCCACCACGCCGGTCACGGCGGTACCAACCGGGAAGTGCTCGACGAACGACAAGAACGCGAGGAGGTCATTGGTGGTCTTGGCCGCAGCCTGCCTGCCCTGGTCCTGCCTGGCCTGATCCTGGTGCGCCTGGTCCTGTCTGGCCAGATCCTGGTGCGCCTGGTCCCGCCTGCCCTGGTCCCGCCCGCCCTGATCTTGCCTGCCCTGGTCGCGCCTGCCCTGATCTTGCCTGCCCTGGTCCTTCCTGCCGGACCCACGCTTGGAGGGCTCGCGCGTGGACTGATCCTGCCGGCCGGATTCACGCTTGGAGGGCTCGCTCTTGGGCTGCCGGTTGCGCCCGGCGGCGGTGTCCGGCTGTGCATCGGCGGCCTTGGTGCCGCGCCGGCTGCCCGGCATCACCGCACCCGGTGGCAACGACGTCGGCACCGGCATCGGCGCGTCGGCGGAGATCGACATGGTGTCCCCGTCACGCTTGGCACTGCGCCGGCGCGACGGCGATTTGTCGACGATCTTCTGCTCCTTCACCGACCGCCGACTCACCGGACCCCGCACCGGAACGCGGTTGACGAACACCCAGCCGACGTGGGGCACCGGCTTGCCGCCGATCAGGCGGCCCTCGTCGAACAACCACGCGTACTCGCCGTGGAACTCCTGATAGCTGTCGTTCGACAGGATCGAGGCATTCGCCTTCTGGGCGATGCTCAGGATGAACCCGTCGCCTCGTCCAACGGCACCAGCGGGCGGAGCCACGAACTCGTTGGTCTCGATCGCCCCCTCGAACGCAGCGACCTCCTTCTGGTCGATGCGGTGCCCGAAGGTCGCGTCGACGACCACAGTGATCAGCACGTCCGGGTGATCCGCGCGATACGCGGCAATCGCTTCGTTCAGCTGGTTCAGACTGGGCATGGTTCGGCCTTCAGTGGCCAAATTGGAGCCGTCGACGATGACGTGTTGTGGCATAACCCTGCCAGTCAAGCATCTCCACCCCTGCACATCTACGATCATCGTGTGTACACAGCCGTTCTCTGGGACTTCGGCGGGGTCATCCTGTCCAGCCCATTCGAGGCGTTCAACCACTACGAGGCGACGGCCGGCTTGCCCCGTGACTTCATCCGCTCGGTGAACGCCACCAACCCGCACACCAACGCCTGGGCGCTTCTGGAGCGCAACGAGATCAGTCCCGCCGACTTCGATCAGGCCTTCGCCGATGACTCGATCGCCCTCGGCCACCAGGTCCGCGGAGCGGCGGTGCTGGCATTGCTCGCCGGCGAGATTCGGCCGCGCATGGTGGCCGCTCTCGATGCCGTGAAGGCCGCCGGATACAAGACTGCGTGCCTGACCAACAACGTGGTGGCCACCGATGCCGAGTCAGTTGTCATCGAGAGCGATCGCGGCGCTGCCATCGCCCAGGTGATGAGCCGCTTCGACGCGGTGGTGGAGAGCAGTCGGGTCGGCGTGCGCAAGCCGGAGCCCCGGTTCTACGAGATCGCGTGCGAGTTGCTCCACGTGCAACCGGCCGACTGCGTGTTCCTCGACGACCTCGGCATCAACCTCAAACCTGCCGCGGCGATGGGAATGACCACCATCAAGGTGGTGGACCCCGACGCGGCGTTGCAGGAGCTGGGCGCCCACCTCGGCATGGCCCTGCCCTGAGAAGAAGTGAGCGAGATGACTCGCTGACGCGACTCAGAGTCCGGCGAAGGTCTCGTCCATCAGGTCCGTCAACTCTTGGTCGTGGATCGTCTTGGAGCCGGTGGCCGGGCTGCCACTCTCCACGCGGGACACGTGGCGCAGGTCGTAGCCGCGCTCTTTGACACGCCACGTGCGCGCCTCGACGAAGTTCCACGCGCCCATGTTCTCGGGCTCTTCCTGCAGCCAGACGAGTTCCTTGGCATTCGGGTAGTCGTCAAGAACCCCGAGCATCTGTTCCACCGGGAACGGGTAGAGCTGCTCGACACGGATGATTGCTGCAGGTGCCTGGCGACGGTCACGATCGGCGAACGCGTCCCACGCCACCTTGCCGCTGCAGAACACGAGCCGGCGAACGGCATTCTTGTCGAGGCGCGGCGTGGGATCGTCGAGCACCTCCTGGAACGAGCCGTGAGTCAGTTCCTCCACCGTGGAGCGACTTTGTGGCATGCGCAGCGCTGACTTCGGGGTGAACATGACCAGCGGCTTGCGCACGGGGCGGCGCACCTGGCGGCGAAGGATGTGAAAGTACTGCGCAGCCGTCGTGGCATTGGCGACCTGGATGTTGTCCTCCGCGCAGGACTGCAGGAAGCGCTCGATGCGAGCCGAGCTGTGCTCGGGACCCTGTCCTTCGAAGCCGTGCGGCAGGAGGAGCACCAAACCGTTCCCCTGGCCCCACTTGTCCTCCGCTGCAACGATGTACTGGTCGATGATGATCTGCGCGCCGTTGACGAAGTCGCCGAACTGGGCCTCCCACACCACGAGCGCATCGTGGTTGGCATGGGCGTAGCCGTACTCGTAGCCGACTGCGGCGTACTCGCTGAGCAGTGAGTCGTAGATCCAGAACTTGGCCGGGGCGTCGGGCATCTCGGCGAGCGGGACCCAGTTGCTTTCGTTGTCGTAGTCGATGAGCGCGGCATGGCGCTGGCTGAACGTGCCACGACGGGTGTCCTCACCCGTGAAACGCACCGGCGTGCCCTCCAGCACGAGTGACCCGATCGCCAGCGCCTCCCCTGTGGCCCAGTCGACGAGGCTGCTGTCGTGGTACAGCTTGGACCGCGCGTCGAATTGCCGGATCAGCTTCGGGTGCGGGGTGAAGCCCTCCGGATACTCGGTGAGGTGATCGAAGATCAGGTCCAGGGTGGCGCGCTGCACCCCGGTCTCCACGTGCGGGAGCACACCAACGGGCTTGGGCGGCTTGGCCACCTTCACGTCCTCGGGCGCGTGGGCTCGAGTTTCGTCGAGCGCCACCTGCAGCTTGCTCTGGAAGTCCAGCAGGGCGCTTTCGGCCTCTTCGACGGTGAGCTCGCCACGCTTGACGAGCGCCTCCACGTAGAGCTTGCGCACGCTGCGCCGTTCGGCGATCGCCCGATACATCAGCGGTTGGGTGTAGCTCGGATCGTCGCCTTCGTTGTGACCGTGGCGGCGGTAGCACACCATGTCGATGACAACGTCCTTGTGAAACCGCTGGCGGTACGCGAACGCGAGCTGGGCCACGCGGACGCACGCCTCGGGATCATCACCGTTCACATGGAAGATGGGCGCCTGCACCGTTTTGGCGACATCGCTGCAGTACAGCGAGCTGCGCGCAAACTTCGGGCTCGTGGTGAAGCCGATCTGGTTGTTGATGATGAGGTGGATCGTTCCGCCGACGCGATATCCGTTGATGTCGCTCATCGCCAGGCACTCCGCCACCACGCCCTGACCGGCGAACGCCGCATCACCGTGGATGAGGATGGGCAACGAGGGGTAGGACCCGGGTGGATCGATCGAATCCTGGTTCGCACGCACGATGCCGAGCACGATGGGGTCCACCGTTTCGAGGTGGCTGGGGTTTGCGGCCAGCTCCACCTTGATGTCCGCGCCGCCACGGCTCTCGTACTTGCCTGTTGCGCCGAGGTGGTACTTGACGTCGCCGGAGCCCTGCACCGACGTTGGATCGACATGGCCCTCGAAGTCCTTGAAGATCTTCTCGTAGCTCTTGCCCATCAGGTTGGCGAGCACGTTGAGGCGTCCGCGATGGGTCATGCCGATCACCGCCGAGTCGAGGCCCGCCTCCACCGCGTCGTTGAGCACCGAGTCCAGGACCGGGATCGCCGATTCGGCGCCCTCGAGTCCGAACCGCTTCGCGCCCACGTACTTGGTGGCCAGGAACTTCTCGAACGCCTCCGCGGCGTTGAGGCGCTCGAGGATGCGCCGCTTGTCCTCCTTGGAAAACACGTGATGCACGCCCTCGACCTGGCTCTGGATCCAGCGCTGTTCGTCGGTGTCCTGGATGTGCATGTACTCGATGCCGATGGTGCGGCAATACGCGTCGCGCAGCACGCCGAGCAGATCACCGAGCGCCTGCTTCTCGACACCGCCCACGCCGCCCGTGAGGAACTCGCGTTCCAGGTCCCAGATCGTCAGGCCGTAGGTGGCGGGATCCAGCTCGGCCGGCATCATCGGCTGCTTCCATCGCAGCGGATCCAGATCGGCGATGAGGTGGCCGCGTACGCGGTGCACCCGGATGAGGGTGGCGATCTGCATCTGCTTGTGCAGCATCGCATCTTCGCTGTTGGTGGGATTGACGTCGGTGCGCCACTTGACGGCCTCGTACGGCACATCGAGATCGGTGAACAATTGCTCGTAGAACCCGTGCTCGCCCATCAGCAACTCGTGCACGCGCTTCAAGAACATCCCGCTCTCGGCACCCTGGATGATGCGGTGGTCGTAGGTGCTGGTGATCGTGACGACCTTGCTCACACCGAGCGTGCCGAGCGTGCGTTCATCGCTGCCCTGGAACTCGGCCGGGTAGTCGATGCTGCCCACACCGACGATGACACCCTGGCCGGGCATGAGGCGCGGCACGCTCTGCACGGTGCCGATCGTGCCGGGGTTGGTGAGCGACACGGTGGCGCCCTGGAAGTCGGCGACCGTGAGCTTGTTGCTCTTGACGCGACGAACGAGGTCCTCGTATGCGGTGAGGAACTCGTCGAAGGCGAGGCTGTCGGCGTCACGCAGCACCGGAACCACGAGGGTGCGACTGCCATCGGACTTGGCGACATCGACGGCCAAGCCGATGTTCACGTGGCCGTTGCGCACCAGACGCGGCTTGCCGTCCGCGCCTTCCACGAAGGTGTTGTTCATCTGCGGCACGGCATCCGCAATCGCGCGGGCGATGGCGTAGCCGATGATGTGCGTGAAGCTGATCTTGCTCTGGCCGGCGCGCGTGCGGTAGCCGTTGATGACCTTGCGGTTGACCTCGAGCAGTTTGGCGGGCACGTTGCGAAAGCTGGTGGCGGTGGGCACCGAAAGGCTGCGCTCCATGTTCGCGGCGATTGCGGCTCCGGCGCCGCGGATGGGCTCACCGAGTTCCGCTGCGGGTGCCGCAGTGGGCGTCGGAGCGGCCGGCGCCGCAACGGCCGCCGTCGGTGGGAGCGGCGCGGCGATGGGCATCGCTGCGGACGGGGCGGGCTCCGCAACCGCGGCATCGACGGCCGGACTGCGATAGTCGGAGAAGAACTCCTGCCATGCCTCGCCCACGGCGGCCGGGTCCGCTCGGTACTGCTCGTACATCTCGTCCACGAGCCACGAATTGGCCCCGAACGATTGAGCAGATTCCTGTTGACCGGATTCCCGTTGCAGCGACATCGAATCCGATGGTATCGCTGCAGACCGTTCTGAGCCGACCACACGGGGTACAACGAGCACCAGCCAGGAGGCAACTTCGTGAGACAAGCGCCACCCCATTTTTCCGGTGGAGCGGATGAATTAAGAAAGCGTGTCCTTGTAGATTCATCGGCATGACGACTCGAACGACCACGACACGAAGGATCCTGGCGGCGAGCGTCGCCGGCCTGGCCGCCCTCACACTTGCTGCGTGCGGCAGCGACTCCGGCGGCGGCAGCTCCAACACCATCCCCGCCGACGCCGGCCTTGTGGTCTACGCCGGTCCCGGCATCAAGTTCGACAAGACCGACTACGCGGCCACCGCCGGTTCGGTCAAGCTGGCCTACAGCAACCGCGATGCCCAGCGCCATTCGCTCGCCGTGGTCAACGACTCCAAGACCGTGTTGGGTGCCACGCTGGTGGTCGGCAAGAGCGGCGACCTCGACGTCGGCACCTACGACCTGCCCGCCGGCACGTACACCCTGCAGTGCCTTGTGCCCGGCCACGAGAACATGAAGGCCACCCTCACGGTCTCCTAGGTTCGGCAGCAGGGTGGGATAGAGGTTCCCAAAGAGAGTTCTCGACAGGGTGCTCCGAAGGCCCCAGAACTTCAGATCGGTGTCACGGGCCAAACTCCCCAGGGAGTTCGGCCATGGCTGCAGTCGGGCTCCGGGATCTCTTTCGAGCACGTGACAAGTCGTCCACCCGGGCGCGCAAGCCGGCCACCCGTCTGTGAAATCGGACTCACCTCCAGCCGGGAGTTCGTCATCCGGCGCAGCATGAGCGGGCGTCTTGAAGGCGGCCGACTCCTGAAGGAGTCTCGGCGACGAGCAGAAGCAAGACCCCGTCATGGGGAGTCGCAGATCGGCATCGTTTCGGTGTCCTGTGGTCAGTGTTCGACGAGGCGCTCGAAGCGTTGCCGGGCGCCCTGCCGAGTCATGCCAAGCTGGGCACCAATCACGCCCCAGGACAGGCCGGCACGGTGCGCGGCGAGGGCGGCGGCCTCAATCCGTCCCTCTGCTTCTCGCCGTGCGGACGAAGCCGCTCGCAGCTCGGCCAGCGTCGCGGAGTCGGTGACGGAATAGGCGTCGTCAGCGTTGTCG
>JAYTSB010000477.1:0-4930 GCA_043745825.1 Actinomycetota bacterium
TGGAAGTCACGCCGGCCCTGAAGGCGTTGGACGGTGTGCGTATGGAGTTGGACGACTGCGCCTTTCCGCTGCTGGCCGACACGGTGTGCACCGACGACCCGAACGTTGCCTTCGGTGACGCGGATGTCGTGCTGCTGGTCGGCGCGATGCCCCGCAAGGCCGGTATGGAGCGCAGCGATCTGCTCAGCGCCAACGGCGGAATCTTCAAGCCCCAGGGCCAAGCCCTTGGTGCGAGCGCCAAGAAGGACGTCAAGATCCTCGTCGTCGGCAACCCGGCCAACACCAATGCGCTGATCGCGATGCACAACGCGGACGGACTCGACAACGGTCGCTTCACCGCGATGACTCGCCTCGACCACAACCGTGCGGTGTCGCAGCTTGCGGCGCGCACCGACAAGCCGGTGAGCGCGGTCAAGAAGATGACCATCTGGGGCAACCACTCCACCACGCAGTACCCCGACCTGTTCCACGCCGAGGTCGACGGCCAGAACGCCTACAAGCTCGTCAACGACCATGCATGGGTGGACGGCACGTTCATCCCCACCGTCGCCAAGCGTGGCGCAGCCATCATCGAAGCTCGTGGCGCGTCGTCTGCAGCGTCGGCGGCGAACGCAGCCATCGACCACATCCGCTCGTGGCACCTCGGCACGCCGGAGGGCGATTGGGTGAGCATGGCCGTTCCGTCCGACGGCTCGTACGGCGTGCCCGAGGGTTTGATCTCGTCATTCCCGTGCACATGCACAGATGGCGTCTACAGCATCGTCCAGGGCCTCGAGATCGATGATTACAGCCGCGGCAAGATCGACGCGTCGGCCGCTGAGCTCACCGAAGAGCGCGACGCCGTTCGCGACCTCGGCCTGATCTGATCTCGTCGCGCGGGCGACGTCAGCTGATCCGCAGGGTGATGATCTGGAACGGGCGGAGGTGGACGACGATGTCCTCACCGTCGAGCCATGCCGAGCCGGCCGCCTCGGGCAGCGGGTCCTCCAGGAAGTTGCACACGGTCACGGCTGCAGTCTCGAACGCGGTGCTGATCAGCGCCGCGGCGTGTGCTCCCCGTGACTCGTAGGCGCGCACGATGACATCGCCACTGCCGTCCTCGGCCAGCTTCAATGCGGTGACGATCACCGATTCGTCAGACGACGTCACCGCGGCCACGGTGCCCAGGGGCTCACCGGCGGCACGCTCGGCATCACGCCCGCGGACGGCCACGACGGGCTGGTTGAGACGCGCTGCTTCGGCCACCACGTCGGACCGGGCGAGGTCGCCGAGATGCGGGTACAGCGCGTACGTGAAGTGATGATCGCCGCGATCCGCATCGGGATCGGGGAAGCCTGGCGCGCGCAGCAGCGTGAGCCGCAATGCGCCCCGTTGGATGTCATGGCCGTACTTGCTGTCGTTGAGCAGCGCGACCCCGTAATCGGGCTCGGACACGTCCACCCAGCGATGGGCGCAGACCTCGAACTTGGCTGCGTCCCAGTTGGTGCTGGCGTGGGTGGGTCGCATCACATGCCCGAACTGGATCTCGCACGCAGCCTCAGTGGCGTGCACGTCAACGGGCATCGCCACCTTCAGCACCTGCTCTGATTCGTGCCAGGCGACGTCGTTGACCACGTCCAGCCGGGCCGAACCGGCGCGCAGCACCAGGCGTTGAACGATGCGCGAGGCCCCGAAGCTGCGCACGACCCGCACGCTCGCCACCAGCGGCCCGTGATCGAGCACGCTGATCTCGTCGACGGCATCGAGCACCACGGTGCTGCCGGCGTAGTACTCGTCGAGATCCCATGCGTCGTACTCCACCGGATGATCTGCGGACAGCTCCAGCACGTTGGCGCGCTCGCCGGAGCGGATCAGCTCACGGTCGTTGCGTAGGTCCACCAACGAGGTGATGGTGCCGTCCCCACCGAGGACCACGCGCACGAGCTTGTTGGCGAGCACCACCACACCGTCTGCCTCCGTCACGGTGGCTGACGCGGCCGGCGTCGGCGACAGCCCCGCCCAATCGAACGCAGAGACGGCCATCGCCTCCGCTTCGATCCACACCGCGTATGTACCGTCGTGCAGCTGTTGCGCGGCCTCCGGTACGACCTCGATGGCAACGCGGGGTGCGAGCACGGCGGGGACCGAGACGACCTCGGCGCGGGCATGCGGCGCAGAATTGGCGATGAGCACGTCGCCGCCCACGCTGGGGGCGAGCGCGTGCAGCGCATCGGTGCGCAACCCGGTGAGCTCTCGGTCGACACGTGCGTATGCGGCCTCGGCGTCGTCGTGCACCCAGGCGATGGACGAGCCGGGGATGATGTCGTGGAACTGCAGCGTCAGCACATCGCGCCAGGCCTGCTCCAGCTCGTCGTACGGGTAGTCGGCACCAGCCACGGAGGCCGCGAGCGTGGCCCACAACTCGACCTCGCCGAGCAAGATCTCGCTTCGCCGGTTACCGGCCTTGGTCTTGGCCTGGGTGGTGTACGTGCCGCGGTGCATCTCGAAGTACAGCTCGCCCACCCACGTGGCTGCGTCGGGGTAGTCGGCCACGGCGCGCTCGAAGAAGTCCGCGGGGGTGTCGATGCTCATCGTGGCCAGACCCTCGAGGTCGCGCATGCGTCGGTAGCGTTCCATCATCTCGCGCGTCGGGCCGCCGCCGCCGTTGCCGTAACCGAACGGGGCCATGCTCATCGTGCCACCGCCATGGTCCGCGTAGTTCCGCTCGGCGTGGGCCAGCTGAGCCGGTTGCATCGACACGTTGTACGTGTCCACCGGCGGGAAGTGGGTGAACATTTCGGTGCCGTCGATGCCCTGCCACCAGAACGAGTGATGCGGCATCCGGTTCTGCTTGTTCCAGCTGAGCTTCTGGGTGAGGAACCACTCGGCGCCGCCGAGGCGGAAGATCTGCGGCAGGCTGGCCGGGTAGCCGAACACGTCGGGGATCCACACCTCGCGGCACGTGACCCCGTAGTGCTCGCGGAAGAAGCGCTGACCGTGCAGGAACTGACGGGCCAGCGACTCGCCAGAGGGCAGGTTCGTGTCGGCCTCCACCCACATCCCACCGACGGGCACGAACCGGCCGGCAGCGGCCTGCTCCTGCATCGCTGCGAACACGGTGGGGTAGCGGTCGCGCATCCATTCGTGCTGCTGGGCCTGGCTGCACACGAACTTCAACTCGGGCTCGCGGGTCATCAGATCGAGCACGTTGCTGAACGTACGTGCACACTTGCGGATCGTCTCACGCAGCGGCCACATCCAGGCGGTGTCGATGTGCGCGTGGCCGATCGCGCTGACCCGGTGCGCGCTGGGCACCGCCGGCTTGGCCAGCACCCCGGCGAGCTCGGCGCGCGCTGCGGCGGCCGTAGCTGGCACGTCGTCGAGGTCGAGGGCGTCGAGGGCACGACCGATCGCCACCGTGATCTGCGGCCGGCGTGGCGCCTGCAGCGGCAGCTCCTGGACCAGATCACCGAGCACGTCGAGATCGTGCACGAGCGCGACGACCTCGGGATGGAACACGGCCAACTCGGCGCGCTTCAGCGCGTACAGCAGCGTGTCGGGCAGCGTCTGTGGATCGCCCAGTGGAGTCGGCCGAAACGTGGGTCCGCCGATCATCGGGTTGGCGGCGGCCTCGACGAGGAACTCGAACTCCTCACCGCCGCCGGCGGCCATCATCAGCGGGATCGCGTGGTTCAGCGGGTTGAGGGCGCGCAGCGGACCCTGCGGACCCCACACCAGCCCCTCGGCCTGGAAGCCCGGGGCGAGGCCGAAGCCGAGATCGATGCGCGCCTCCACCGTGGCTCCCTTCCAGGCGTGGGGCACCCTGCCGGAGCAGTGGAACCACGTGGTGCTCCACGCCGTGCCGTAGGGGCTTCCGATCTCGAACGGCTGGAACTTGCCGTCCACCATTGCCAGCAACGCGTCGTCGAAGGAGATCGGCTCGCCGGGCACGCTGTAGGCGCGCACGGTGAACGGGGCGGTGGCGCCGTAGCGGGCTGGGCGGATGCGCTCGAGCAGATACCGCTCGAGCCGCTTTTCGGTGATGAGGTGGCGATCGTGCACGACTGGGCCCTCAGGAGACTGCGACCCGGCAGGCCACGCGCATCATCTGGTCGATGCCGACGCGCAGCTCCTCGTCGGTGATTCGCTCGCTGCTGTTGTCGTCGCCGATGAGGTCGCTCACTGTCAGCAGCGCGACGGCCTCGATGTGGTGGATGGCCGCCAGGGTGTAGAGCGCGGAGACCTCCATCTCCACGCCGAGGTGGCCGCGTTCGCGCCAACGCTGCATGATGCCCTTGCGCGGGTCATAGAACAGGCCGCTGGTGACCACCGCTCCGACGTGCACCGTGGCGCCCTCCTCGCGGATCAGTTGCACGCTGCGCTCGACGAGCTCGTACGTCGCCGTCGGTGCATGCGGCTCGCCATTGGTCAGTACGGACGTGGTGAGGTCGTCCGGCGTAGCGCTGAGCGCCACGAGCGTGTCGCCCATGCGCAGTCCCGGCTTCAACCCCCCGGCCGTGCCGACGCGAACGATGCGCTTGGCTCCGAGCTGGATCAGCTCTGTGTAGTAGATCGCGGCGCTTGCCACGCCCATGCCCACCGACTGCACGCTGATCGGCTTGCCCTGGAACGTGCCGGTGAAGCCGAGCATGCCGCGCTCTTCGTTGACGCAGCGCGCCCCGGGATCGAAGAAGGTCTCGGCGATGTGACGGGCCCGGCGGGGATCGCCGGGAACCAAAACGGCCGGTGCGTAGTCGGACGGTTCGGCACGAAGGTGTACGGGCATGCCAGCAGGTTACGCGCAGCAGTCGGTGGCGCCGACGTGACGGTGAACCGCGGAGCGCGAGGCGTCGCAAGGTACGCATGCCGTTCGCGCCACGGTTGACGCCCGTTCGTCACGGCCGACGCCGAATCTTCACAATGCAGCGATCTGCCCACCTCGTGCCGGTCG
>JAYTSB010000478.1:0-2953 GCA_043745825.1 Actinomycetota bacterium
GGCCCCGGCGAGCGGGGGGTCGATGCCGATGGTGGCGGGGTCGAACACGGTCGCGTCGAGGGAGTTGTCGAATTCGATGACGATGTCGGACTGCGGCGGGCAGTCACCGCCGTAGTTGCAGCTGACCGACGTGATCGACAGCGGCGCGTAGGTCCGCGCTGAGTACGACGCTGCGGCCGTGGTGACCTTTGGACCTTCGGCAGACGGCGTGCCCGGACCGATCGAGATGTCGATCGCTGTGTCCGGTGCGAAGGGGACCACAGGACGGAAGGCGATCCACCGAGCGTTCTGGGCCTGCGCTATCAGCTGCGCAGCGACGGGGTCAGCAGCGATCTCGTCGGCCGTGGCCAGGCGGATCTCCACCCCTTTGTCGTCAGCGCGCACCTCCGTGGTGGCGAGCACCGCGTCCGCATCGACGCGCTGATCGAACGTGGCCACGAACACCGGAGTGAGCGGCTGGCTGGCGCCCGTCGGCTCGAGCGACTGCACGGTCACGGCCGGCGTGGAGAACTGGAAGGACACCGCCTCGGCGAGCACGCCACCGGTGGCCGAGGTGGTGCCGGCGGGGATCTCCACCGTGTACGCGGTGGCCATCGGCAGTCGGTCGACCTCGTCAGACGAGGCATCGAAGCGCAACGTGCGCGTCCCGATCCACTGCCAGTGCCCGGGCACCGCGGGGGCGATGGTGGCGGGCACCGCGGCATCATCGAGCTGGCCAACGGTGGTGATCGGCACCATCGGCTGATCGAAGGTGATGGTGGCGAACGGGGCGAGGGGTACCTCACCCTCGGGCTGGAAGCGCAGCACGTGCAGCGGCCCGTTCGGCACCTCGGCGGGCGGCAGCTCTGCGTCAACCGGGAACGCAACGTCGACGGTGGCTCCGGCGCGCGGCGCGGGCCGGGTCTCGGTTGGCCAGCGGAACACTTCGCTGAGCGCGTCCCCCGTGGTCCACTCCGGCAGGCGATCGACCACCGCCTGCACCCCGGCGCCATCGAGGGGCGTGCCGGTCACCAACGGCACCGGGGTTGCCGGGGCGGCCAAGGCGTGGCCCTCGGTCAGGCGCAGCGCCGTCACACCCTGCAGGCCGAGGCCTCCCTCGTCTCCCGTGCCTTTGCCCGTGCCTGTGCCGGTCGTAGCCGTCGTCGTGACCGCCGGGTCGGCTGACGTGGACGTACTGGATGCGCCGTTGGAGTTGTCCGACGTGCACGCCTGCAGCAACAGCACGCAGGCCAGCCAACATGCCCGGCGCCCCGTGCGCCGGCGGCGCCAATCAGCGTTCGAGCTCTCGTGGCTGCTGCCTGCGCTCTTCATGCCCACATCCTCCCAGGTGCGCCACTGCCTGCCGCGGCGTGCGAGTTGGACGTTTGCGCGAGCCCGGTTGGTTCCCATGCACTGGCGCGCCCAGTGCAAACGCACTGAATGCTGTGGGCCGTCTCAAGTTGGGATGCACCCGGCCGATCTTGTTGTCATGAGTGCCATCGCTCGCCACACCGAGACACGACGGGGCCCGAACCCCCGCCGATGCTCCACGGAGGAGTGCCACCATCGCGCTGATGCGTTCCTCACCGAGGTACTCGGCACGTCGCCCGACGACCTGCGTTGGGATCCCACTCACCAGCTGCAGGGTCACGCCCATTTGGGCACGTGTGAGCTGGTGGTGATCGCCCCGCGCGATACGGCGCACGAGACCGTCGTGCTGACAGCCGAGGATTGGGACGAGGTCCGCCGCACCGCCGTCGCCGAACGTTCGCTCCTGCTGGAGCAGCTGGCCATCCACGACCACGACGAGCTCGTCGCGGCAGTGATGGGTCACGTCGACATCTCCTGACCCGGCCCGACTCAGTGGCGCGGTCCGCTCGGCACGACCACCACGGGCGCACTTGACTGCTCGAGCACGCTGTTGACCGTGGAGCCGAGCAGGCTGGCGACGATGGCCCCCTTGCCGCTCGACGCCATCACCAGGAGATCACCGTCGCGTACCGAATCGAGCAGGTCGGTGACCTCTCGGCCCTCCACCAACTCGCCGGTGACGTTCACGCCACAGCGCTCGCGGGCGGTCTCGACGGCCTTCTCCAGCACGCAGGCGGCGTCCACCCTGGTGAAGTCGCGGGCCTGCTCGCCAGCGGTGTCGATGCCGATGTACGGGTACTCCCAACCGTGCACCACCACCAGCTCGCATCCGTGCAGATCGGCCTCGTCGGCGGCCCACAGCAAAGCGTGTTCGGCAGCGGCGGACCCGTCCGTGCCCACCACGACGCGGTCGGGACGACCACGAGACGCGGCACCTCGCACCACGACCACCGGGCACCTGGCATGACGGGTGGCCCAACGGGCAGTGTTGCCCAGCCAGAACCCGGCTGCGCCCTCGTGGCTGCTCGCGCGACGACGAGGATGTCATCGGGCTCGAGTTCGTCCATCAGCACCTTGCGGGCCGGGCCCGCGGAGACCACCGTGGTGATCTCAAGGTTCGGATACCGGCTGGCGATGAGCTGCTTGGCGGCATCGACGGAGCGGGTGGTTCCTTCGGCGATCGCCGAGATGACGCCGGTGGTGAGCCATGCGCCTCCCGTCTCGCCGACGATGGGGATGTCGTAGCAGGAGACGAACTTCAAGCTGGCGCCACGGGCGTCGGCTTCGGCGGCGGCCCACAGCGCCGCTTCCGTGGACGATGGAGTGCTGTCGTAACCGACGGTGATGTGCTTGGTCATGACGTCATCATCCGTCCTCAGGTGCGGCGAGCATAGAGTCGTCGGTCACCAAGTGGGCAGCTATGACCCGGGCGTGGCATGACCTTCGGCTCTGGACACATCGGCCGCAACGGGGCAAAGCTCGGAACAGCACAACCGTGCTGTCGCAACCGCCCAAGAGCGAGGAGGTCCGATCATGAGTGGCGAGCGTTATGAGCTCTCGAACTGGGAGAGCATGGATCTGCTGGGCACCGGCGGCATCGGTC